>NZ_JBWKCM010000007.1:167138-216569 GCF_056436485.1 Streptomyces sp. NPDC043746
ACCCCCCCCCCCCCCCCCCCCCCCCCCCCCCCCCCCCCCCCCCCCCCCCCCCCCCCCCCCCCCCCCCTTCCCCCCCCCCCCCGCCGCCGTACAGTCCACCGACCCGCACACGCCGCGGGTCCGGGCAGAGCCGAACACCTGAGTCCGGCCGGTCGGGCTCACCCGAACGACGACCGCTCCAGCCAGAAGTCCAGCAGCTCCGCGTCACCGAGCACCTCGACCCGGTCGCTCGTCGGCGCCAGGCGGCGGTTGAAGACCAGCATCAGGTCGGTGAGGGACCCGCGCAGGGCGACCGTCGCCTTCGCGTGGTCGTGCCGCCAGGTGAAGCGGTCCTCGCCGAGCTCGATCAGCCACTCCGCCCCGGGTACGTCGGTGGCGTGCAGATGCAACGAGCGGTCGCCTCCGCGCAGTTCGTTCGCCTCCGGGTCGTCGCCCTGCTCCTGGACGAAGGAGACGATCCGCAGCCACTCCTCGATCGTGTCGGCGGCCACCTCGGCGTCGACCGTGTACGGAACGCGCGCGGCGAGCGCCGCGTCCGCCCGGTGGACCACCGTCTCGTGCGTCATGCGCCGTGCCCAGAACGCCGTGCTCCGCTCCCACGCCCAGCTCCACACCTCGGTGTGCGGCCCCGCCTCCCGCAGCGCGGCGACGGTGGCGGCCGCCCCCTCGGCGAGCCAGGCGTCCAGCGCCCCCGGGGCGTCGGTGTCCGGCCCTCCGATCCCCGGCACCTTCTCCTCGGGGACGTCCTCGGTGGCCCGCCCACGGACGATCTCCCCGACCCAGCGGTGCGCGCCACCGACATGCACGGCGAGCTGCCGCAGGTTCCAGTCGGGGCAGGAGGGGACGGTCGCGGCCAGGTCCGCACCCTTCAGCGTGGCGCGGAGGGCGTCGGTCTGGGCCAGGATCTCGTCGCAGTAACGGTCGTAAGGAAGAAGCGTCATACGGGGAGCCTAACCGCGGTGCCAGAACACGCTCATCCGATTTCCGCGGCGGCCACCCGCCCGCCTCGCCCCTGAACCCTCAGCGGCAGCAGTCCGGTTCCAGGCCGACCGGGAGCCGTTCGCCTCCGAAGACCGCGGTGGTCGCCTCGTCCCCTCCGAGCGCGGCCACCGCGAGCAGCAGGGAACCCGCCGTCCAGGTGGTCAGCTCCTCGGGCCAGAAGGCCTTGTTGCCCTCGAAGACGTACCCCGTCCAGTACAGCCCGCCCTCGGCGCGCAGATGCTGGATCGACTGGAGGATCTCCAGGGCCCGGTCCGACTCGCCCGTCGCCCAGAGGGCCAGGGCGAGTTCGCAGCTCTCGCCGCCGGTGACCCAGGGGTTGGGCAGCACGCACCGCACCCCGAGGCCGGGGACGACGAAGCGGTCCCAGCCCTCCTGGATGCGGGCGGTGGCCTCGGGCCCGGTGATCGCGCCGCCGAGGACCGGGTAGTACCAGTCCATCGAGTACCGGTTCTTGTCGAGGAAGCGCTCGGGGTGGTTGCGGATCGCGTGGGCCAGCGCCCCGGTCGCCAACTCCCAGTCGGGCTGCGGCTCTTCGCGCAGCTCCGCGATGGCGAGCGCACAGCGCAGCGCCTGGTGGATCGAGGAGGATCCGGTCAGCAGGGCGTCGTTCACCGGCGTGCCGTCGGCCTCCCGCTTCCAGCCGATCTGCCCGCCGGGCTGCTGGAGCCGGAGCACGAACTCGACCGCCGCGTAGACCGTCGGCCACATCCGGTCGACGAACGCGTCGTCGCCGGTGGCGAGGTAGTGGTGCCAGACGCCGACGGCCACGTACGCGCAGAAGTTGGTCTCGCGGCTGCGGTCGGTGGGCCGCTCCGGGTCGCCGTCGTGGTAGGCCGCGTACCAGGAGCCGTCGCCGTTCTGGTGGCGGGCCAGCCAGGCGTAGGCGCGCTCGGCCGCCGCGTGCTCTCCGGCCGCGTCCAGCGCCATCGCGGCCTCGGTGTGGTCCCACGGGTCGAGGTGGTGGCCCCGGAACCAGGGCAGCGCCCCGTCCTCGCACTGGACGGCGAGCAGGGCCCGGACCGTCTCGGCGGCCTCGGCCGCGGTCAGGACCCCGGGAAGGACCAGGTGCTCGGTCTGTTCGGGAGTACTCACGCCTCGGCCTTCGGAAGGTGCGGCTTGGTGGCGTACGCGACGAAGCTCTTGCCGACGACCGGGTTGAGCAGCTGCTCCGCGACCCGGGTGGCGAGCGGCTTCTTCATGATGTCCCAGACCAGCAGCTTGTGGTACGCCCGCACCGGCAGGGCCTTGTCGTTGTCCACGCCGAAGGCGCACTTCAGCCACCAGTACGGCGAGTGCAGGGCGTGGGCGTGGTGGGTGCCGTACGGCTTGAGTCCGGCCTCGCGGATGCGCGCGAGGAGCTGGTCGGCCTTGTAGATGCGGATGTGGCCGCCCTCGACCTCGTGGTAGGCGTCGGAGAGGGTCCAGCAGATCTTCTCGGGGCCGTAGCGCGGGACGGTGATGGCGATCCGGCCGCCCGGCCGCAGGACCCGGACCATCTCCGCGAGGACGCCCTTGTCGTCCGGGATGTGCTCCATGACCTCGGAGATGATCACGACGTCGAAGGAGTCGTCGGGGAAGGGCAGGTTGAGGGCGTCGCCCTCCATCGCGGTGGCGGTGGCGCCCTCGGGGGCCTCACCGGCCTCCTTCATCGCGGCGAACCACTTGGCGACCTCGCGGATCTCCTCACCGTTCTGGTCGAGGGCGACGACCTGCGCACCGCGCCGGTAGCACTCGAAGGCGTGCCGGCCGGCACCGCAGCCCAGGTCGAGCACTCGGTCGCCGGCGGCGAGCGGGAAGCGGGTGAAGTCGACGGTCAGCACGAGGGCCTGCCTTCGAGGTCGGAGGTACGGGTTTCGGGGGTACGGGTTCAGCGGAGCGGGGTGCGGATCACGAGATCCGGGGTGCGGATCACGGGATCCACGTCACAGGGTCCGGGTCACGGGTTCCGGCGAACGGGACCTCCGTCACCAGCGGATGCGACCCGGTCACCCTCGGGTGCGACCCGGTCATCCCCGGGTGCGGCCCGGTCACCCGCGAGGACGGCGCACTCACCTGCGGACTCCGGCTCCGCGGGCGGCGATCGCCCGACGGTACAGCTCGGCCGTTCCGGCGGCCGCCCGGGCCCAGGTGAAGTTGGCGAGCACCCGCTCACGCCCCGCCGCGCCGAGCCGGGCACGCAGCTCCGGATCGGCCAGCAGCCGGGCGAGCGCCCCGGCCAGCGCGTCCGCGTCCCCGGGGGGCACGGCGAGGCAGGTCTCCCCGTCGCGGCCGGAGACCTCGGGGATCGCACCCCCGGTGGTGGCCACGAGCGGCGTACCGGTGGCCATCGCCTCGGCGGCGGGCAGCGAGAACCCCTCGTAGAGCGAGGGCACACAGGAGACCTGGGCACTGCGCACGAGGTCGACCAGCTCGGCGTCGCTGATGCCCTTGACGAACTCGACCGCGTCCGCCAGCCCGTGCCGCTCGATGGCCCGGGCGACCGGCCCGTCCTCGGCCCGCTTGCCGACGACGACGAGGTGGGCGTCGGGGTTCTCCGTACGGAGCTTGGCGAGGGCGTCGACCAGGTGGACGAGCCCCTTGAGGGGGACGTCGGCGCTGGAGGTGGTGACGATGCGGCCCGGCACCTCGGCCACGGAGGGGTCGGGCGACCACAGCTCGGTGTCGGCGCCGATGTGGACGACGCTGATCCGGTCCGCGCGTACGCCGAGGTCCTCGACGATCTCGTCGCGGGAGGAGCCGGAGACGGTGAGCACGGTGTCCAGCTTGCGGGCGACCCGCTTCTGCATCCGGGTGAAGGCGTACCAGCGGCGTACGGAGGCGCGCCGACGGCGGCTGGTGGCGGCGGCCAGGTCGAGCCGGCGGTCCACGGTGATCGGGTGGTGAATCGTCGTCACGAGCGGGGCCCCGAGGTCTCCGAGGAGCCCGTAACCGAGGGTCTGGTTGTCGTGGACGACGTCGAACTCACCGCGCCGGGACCGGAGGTGGCGGCGGGCGCGGAGGCTGAAGGTGAGCGGTTCGGGGAAGCCGCCGGTCCACATGGTGGCGACCTCGGCGAGGTCGACCCAGTCCCGGTACTCGCCCCACTTCGGCGTACGGAACGGATCCGGCTGCCGGTACAGATCCAGGCTGGGCAGTTCGGTGAGCGGAACGCCTTCGTCCAGCACGGGGTAGGGCTGCGCGCCGATCACCTCGACGCTGTGCCCGAGCCGGGCGAGCTCACGCCCGAGGTGGCGGACGTACACCCCTTGCCCGCCGCAGAACGGGTTGCCCTTGTACGTGAGGAGCGCGATACGCAACGGCCGGTCGCCGGCCCCGGCGGAGGAGCTGCTGTCGCCCGTGCGGGGGCCCGTCTCTATGGCCTCAGCGGTCACACTCGGCCCCCTTCTGGCTGCGTGTTCGCCGGAGCGTAACCGGTCGCGCTAATCTAGAACAAGTTCCAGACTTGCCCCTTCCACGTGCATCGAATCTACCGGCAGGTAGCGACGGCGTGACGGCCGGATCAGGTGATTCGCGCCACGGCGGACGCCCTGGCATGCTGTGCGCGCCCCGCCGCACGCGCCCGGTCCACCGTTCCGTCAGGAGGGCGCGGGATCAGAGATTCCGGGGCGCGGATCAGAGGATTCCGGGGCGCGGGATCAGAGATGATGCACGGATCGACCACTCACGGATCGCGGATGGGGACAGCATGACCGCGGACGCCAGACCGGCAGCGCCTGTGCCGACGGAACGCACGGAGTCTCCGCTGACCGAGCGGCAGGAGGCCCGTCGCCGCCGCATCCTGCACGCCAGCGCCCGGCTCGCCGGCCGGGGCGGTTTCGAGGCGGTGCAGATGCGGGAGGTGGCGGAGGCGGCGGGGGTCGCGCTCGGCACGCTCTACCGCTACTTCCCCTCCAAGATCCATCTGCTGGTCGCCACCATGCAGGACCAGCTCCAGCACCTGCACACCACGCTGCGCAAGCGCCCGCCGGCCGGGGACGACGCGGCCCAGCGGGTCGCGGAGACCCTGATGCGCGCCTTCCGCGCCCTCCAGCGCGAACCGCACCTGGCCGACGCCATGGTCCGCGCCCTGACCTTCGCCGACCGCAGCGTGAGCCCGGAGGTGGACACCGTCTCCCGCCTGACGACGGCGATCATCCTGGACGCGATGGGCCTGGAACACCCGACGCCGGAGCAGCTCTCGGCGGTGCGGGTGATCGAGCACACCTGGCACTCGGCGCTGATCACCTGGCTGTCGGGGCGGGCGTCGATCGCCCAGGTCAAGATCGATATCGAGACGGTCTGCCGCCTGATCGACCTGACGGCGGAGCCGGGCCGGGCCTGAGAGCCCGAGGCTTCGCATGTGAGACCCCGGGGCCCGTACGGCGGATCGTGATCACGCCGCGCGCGTCCGGCAGCGGAGCGGGACGAAGACTGCCCGACCCCGGCATGGTCGGCCATGACCGGGTCCGGCGATGATGGAGGCATCTTCGGGCCGGTCGTCACGCGCGACTCGGGCCTCTTCCAGCTCAGGGCGGGGCGACGGCATGGCATGGGTAGTAGGGGCGAACGCGCTGCTGGGGCTCCTGGCCATCACGCTGGGAACGGTCGGGATCCGGACGGGGTGGGTCCTGCCCACGGCCCGCCGCCACGTCACCAGGCCCCGGCTCCACGGACTCGGCGCCCTCTTCATAGGCGCCTCCCTCCTCCTGCGGAGCCTCGTCTACTTCCGGATCCTGCCCGACCTTCCCTGGGATGTCACCTTCTTCGGCGGGAGCGCCCTGCTACTCGGCGGAATGCTCCTGATGGCTCTCAGCCAGCTGCTGCCGCTCCGCCGCAGCCCGCATCACACCCGCTCTTCAGAGCTGTCGACCACCCGGTAGCTCGTTCCCGGGCAGTTGACGCCGAAGGGCGCGGGCGAGCGCCACGGGTCTGTTCAGCGAGGTCCGGGCAGGGGCCGGGCCCCGGCACACGAACGCGGCCGGCCGGCCCGGTGGCCAGAGCCACCACCGCCCGGCGGTGGTGGTCCGTCCACTCGGTCAGTTCCAGGTCATCCCGGCCCGCCTTGAGGAGGGCTTCCCGGCGGACCCACAGCCGCAGCAGTGCCGGGCCGGGCTCGGGCTCGGCGAGGGCCGACGCCGCCTCGGCCCCGGACAGCATGCGACGGAGTACGGAAAGGGAGCCGGGCCGACGGGCCAGCGGCTCGACGTCGATCCCGACCGGCCCGGTCGCGACGGCCGCCGCGACCAGCCCGTCGGCATGGCTGTAACTGGCGCCCACGCCCGGGTACCCGGGCAGATACGGACGCCCGTGACCGGCCCCCCGGCAGGTGGGGCAGAGCTGGGCCGGCTCCACCTCGCGGGGTGGGCGCCCGGTGAACCGGGCGGCCCCCAGCCGCAGCAGCAGCCGGGCCGCCACCACGTCGTCGCGACGGCCGGGGATCCTGATCCCCGCCAGCCGCCGCCGCTCCCACGGGGCGAGCATGGACACATGGAGGTCCGGGTGGGCCAGCACCTCCGCGGTGGTGGCCACCAGCACCACGGGGGGCGCGGGCGGCGGGGCGGTTGCGGAGGGCCCGGACACGGAGGGCCGGGCAGGAGGGCGGATCACCGGCCCGTGCTCACCCGGCCGGCACTTCCGCCGGCTCGGAGGAGTTCAGGAACCGCTCCCGGACACGTGCGAGGGTGCGGAAGTCGTCGATGGTGACCTCCTGGAGGTCGATGGTGCTGCCCGAGATCTCCTCCAGGAGATCGATGAACTCCAGGAAGTCCATCGAGTCGATGAGACGCGCCTCGATGAGATCCTCCTCGAAGCCGATCGCGCCGTCGAGGCCGGGGTTCTTCTCGTGGAGCCACGCTACGACTTGTTCCATGGTCGGCATCGTTCCTCTTGTCGTTCGGGGGACTGCCGGAGACCGGCGGCAGGAAGCCGGAATCCGCGTGAAGGGGTCAGGAGGCGGCGGCCCGGAGCCGGTCCAGGGCGTGCTCGGCGGAGCCGTGGGCGAGGATCATCGCGTGCACCCAGCGCTCCACGCCGAACGCGACACAGGAGCTGTACGCGGGCCCGTGGGAACCGGCGTGGATGCCGAGCCGCTCGCCGAAGAAGTTGCGGTGCCGGTTGACGGAGGCGATGGCCGTGCCGTCGGGGGCGCTGTACTCGAACTTCACCGGGTCGAGCGCCATCAGACGCGCCCGCGATCCCCCGTTGTCGTAGAACGGGTCGTCGGCCGCCGCCCGGGTCAGCGTCAGCCCGAGCCGCCCCGCGACCTCCTGGACGAACTCGCCCCCGCGCTCCTGGTGCTCGGCCGCTCCCTCCTTGCTGCCGAGGTAGAGCACCTCGCGCATGTGGAAGCCCCACAGGCGGCGCAGGCCGTCGTAGTGCGTCTCGTTGCGGAAGCAACGGCCGACCGCCGAGACGCGCACCCCGCCCTCGCCCACATCCTGGCCCTCCAGCGAGAGCAGCAGCCCGTAGCAGGTGGCGGACGGGAGCAGATGTCCGGTGGGCACCAGGGGAAGGTCCTGCGGTGCACCGCCGGAAGCCAGGCCGTCGAGCGCCTCCGGGCCGAACCGTCCGGCGGACACCCCGAGGTGTGGGAAGTTGCGGAAGAAGTCCAGCCGGGCCAAGCCCTCGACGGAGAGCAGGGGCGGCCCCAGAACCTCGGGGGCGGACAGCCGCGCGGCCAGGCCCGACAGCAGCTCGTCCAGCCCTCTCAGCAGTGCGGTACGGACCGGGTCCAGTGCGATCAGCCCGGCGCCGGGACTCTTCAGCTCGATGCCGGGAAGGGCCGTGATGCTGGATGCGTTCATCGAACCGCGTCTCTCTCGGTGTGGGCATGCGCCCGGATCGACCGGCGGGCCCGCGGAGGGCGTCATCGTTCCGGCAACGCCGCCGGGCGTGGCCGTCACCGACCGGAGGGCAGGCACGAGACGGCATGACGACCCGTCATGAATCCGTCCGCACTCTTGGACAGTAGGCCCGCTGATCACATGTTGTCTAGACCAAAAATGACGAACAGCGAGCATCGGCCTCCTGGCGCCCCGGGGTGGAAAGCGACCGCATATCCGCATATTGGCGCGGCACTTGACACTCACAGCGGTCTGGACCAATCCTGCTGAGCGACGTGGTCACAACGCCGTTCACCACGACGCAGCCATCTGCCCGTGCCGATCGCGGCCGGCCCCGTCCGAACGGGGCGCCGCCCGGACCCGGCCGAGAGAAGGACCTGCCATCAACCTCGTGACGACTCCCGCCCCTCGGCGCCGGCCCCGCCTGCACCGCGCCGCGTCCGACCTCCCGTACTTCAGCGCGGACGGCGAGTCCTACCTGGCCCAGACCACCCTGCGCGAGCTGGAGAAGTCGCGGCCGCTCCGGGTGCTCTCCGAGGAGGACTTCGCCCACTGGCAGACCTACGGCTACGTCATCGTCCGGGAGGCCATTCCCGCTTCCCACGCCCGCCGGCTGCTCGACTTCACCTGGGACTTCCAGGGCCTGGACCCCGAACGGCCGGAGAGCTGGTACGAGGAGAGGCCACTGCGCTCCGAGCTGGACCAGCAGCTGCTGATCTACGGATTCGTGGAGGCCTACCACCACCAACTCCTCTGGGACAACAGGCAGTCACAGCGGGTGTACGACGCGTTCGTCGACGTCTGGGACTGCGAGGAGCTGTGGGTCACGCTGGACCGGCTCAACCTCAACCCGCCCAACCGGGGCATCCGGGACCGCGCGCTGATCGAGCCCACCGACCGGGGCTTCGACATCGAGCTGCACTGGGACATCGACACCACCCTGGGTGTGCCACCGCAGCGGGTGCAGGGCATCATCGCGCTCAACGACACCCGGCCTGAGACCGGCGGCTTCCAGTGCTGCCCGGAGCTGTTCCGGCGGTTCGAGACCTGGAAGGCCGGCCAGCCCGCCGACCGCGACCCGCTGCGCCCCGCCATCGACCGGGACGAACTCCCCGTCGTGCGGCCGGATCTGCGCCCCGGCGACCTGCTCATCTGGAACGGCCTGCTCGCCCACGGCGTGGCCCGCAACCTCTCCGAGAGCGGGGTGCGGGCCGTGCAGTACCTGTCGATGATGCCCGCCCTGGAGGAACATGAGCGGCTGTGCAGGTCCCGGGTGGAGTCCTGGCGCCATCTGCGCACCCCGCGCTGGAACCGCACCCTGGTCGGCGACCCGGTGCTGCCCGAGGCCAAGCGCTACCCCACGGCCGAGCTGAACCCGCTGGGCCGCCGCTTGCTGGGGCTCGCCTCCTGGCAGGACCCGGTCGAGGACCCGGCACCCGCCGCACAGAGCGGGGAGCCCTCGTGCGCCGCGTCTGCCTGACCCTGCCCACCCATCGGGAGTGCGCCGCCACCATCGCGGCGGTCGCGGACGAAGCGGCTTACGGGGCGAGGGAGTTCGATGCCGATGTCGTCCTCCTTGTGCTGGACTCCTCCCCCGCCCCGGTGTTCGCCGGGCACCGGAAGGCCGTCGCCGCCCTGCCTCCGGCACCCGGTGTGAGCGTCCACCACCTGGACGAGGACGGGCAGCGCGGCTTCCTGCGCGAGGTGATCGGCCGGTCCGCGGCCACCGAGCCGGACCGGCTGCTGGAGCTGATGCTGCCCTCCCGGGTCTCCTACGGCGCCTGCACCAACCGGGCGTTCCTCATCGCCCAGGCCCTCCGCTGCACCTCCGTGCACCGCCGCGACTCCGACAGCCGCTACCAGTCCTTCGGCGGGGAGCCCGTCTTCCCCCTCCACCAGGAACTCACCTTCCTGGGCCGACGCGCCGACGAGGTACGGGAGTCGGCGACGCGCAGCAGGATCGCGCCGGGCTCCGGGGACCGCCCGGTGGCGGCGGTCGGCGGCTCCTTCGTGGGAGAGATGTCGGTGGACATCGCGGAGATCCGCCGCCGAGACCCGGACACCTACCGCGAGCTGGTCGGTCTCTCGATCCCCGACGACTGCCCCGCGATCTGGCGCGGCCATCTGGTCGATGAGGCCTTCCGGGGGGCCGGGGACGCCTCCTTCGACGGCGACCGCACCACCCTCGCGCCCTTCAGTCCGACGCGCGTGGACATGTGCAACATCGCCCTGGACCACGAGGTCTACCGCCGGGTGCCGCTGCCGCCCGCCACCGACACCATCGGCACCGACTACTTCCTGCTCGACCTGGTCCACGACGCCCGCCTGCCCGGCGTGCGGCACAACCGGCACATCGTCAACTTCCACACGGAGGAACGACGTACGGACGCGGGCTTCCTCGCCTACCAGCTGCGCTTCGCCAGGTTCCTGCTGGCGAAGTCGTACCTCAACGCCGTGCACGCCCGGACGTCGGCGGCCGGTGACGCGCTGCTCGACGAGGAGGGGCGGCTGCGGACCTCCATGGTGACGGAGGTCGTACGGGACAGCCTCGCGCGGGGACCGGAGGAGAACGCCCCCCGCCTCGAAACGGTCGAACGCGCCTACCGGCGCCTGGGCGGCCGGTACGTCGAGGTCGCCGACGCCCTCGCCGCCCGCCGCGCCCCCCTCCTGGCCGAGGTCCGGGACGACATGGCCGGCTTCGCGCTCCTGCTGGACCACTGGCAGGCACTGGCCCGCGCCGGCGCCGACACGGGTCTGGCCGTGAGCCGATGAACTCCGCTGCCCCCGAGGACGCCTTGCACCCGATCCCCCCGCGTACCGTCACCGTCTCCTACGCAGGCGGCGTGGAGCGCCGCGGTCCTGTCACCATGGGCCAGGCCAACATGATCCGCTGCATCCTGCGGGACGACCCCACCCACATCAACAACCACGACGTGTGGCCCCTGCCCGAGGGCACCGCCCTGGACCCGGTGATCGCCGCCCTGCGCACGCTGACCCTGCGGTACGAAGGGCTGCGCACCACGTTCCCGCACACCCCGGGCACCGCGCCCGTGGAGCAGATCGTGGCGGCCGAGGGCACGTTCACCGTGAGCGTCCTCGACCACCGCGAACTCCCCGGCGAGCCGATGCGGTACGCCGAGTCGGTGGCACGCGCCGCACGGGCCGGGCGCTTCGCCCTGGAGCACGAGTTCCCGCTGCGGATCACTCTGCTCACCGTCGGCGGTATGCCCGTGTACGCCGCCCTGGCGTGCAGCCACGCCGTGACGGACGGCAGCGCGATGGCCGTCCTGCGGGAGGAGTTCCTCGATCTGCTGGCGGGCAAGGAGCTGCCGGATCCGGTCTCCCTCGACCCGGTCGACCTGGCCGCCGTCGAGGCCTCCCCGGCCGGGCTGCGGAAGTCGCAGGCGTCCCTGCGGTACTGGGAGCGGATCATCGGCACCGGGCCGCAGGAGATGTTCGCCGAGCCGCGCGGCAGGGGCGCGGGGGCGGACGACCGGGCCCGGCAGCTGACACTCCGCTCCCGCCGGGGCGCGCGGGCACTCGCCGAGGCGTCCCGGCGCACCGGGAACCCGGAGGCCACCGTGCTGCTGGCGGCCTGGTGCGCCCTGGTGGCCCACCGGGCGGGCCAGGACGCGTGCGTCACCGCCGTCCCGACCTCCAACCGGTTCCACCCCAGGGTCGCCCGCTCGGTGACCACCGCGGCCCAGGACGCGCTGCTCTGCCTGGACGTACGAGTGCCGTCCTTCGACGCTCTGGTCTCCAGGACGTGGGGGGCGGTGCTCAACGCCTACCGGCACAGCCAGTTCGACTCCGTGCGCCTGTGGGAGATGATCGGCCGGGTCACCACCGAGCGCGGCAGCCACTTCGGGCGGGATGTGGTCTTCAACGACGTGAGCGCACTGCCCGCCTCGCTCCTGGCCGCCGCCCCGCAGGACCGGGACGACGCCGAGCTGGAGCTCTCGTGGGGCCCGGACCAGGCACTGCCGACCCGGCTGCTCGCCTTCACGTACCGGACGTTCCCCCAGCTCCACATGTCCTTGTGGGCCGACCCCGCCCTCTTCACCCCCCAGGAGGCGGAAGGCTTCCTCTCCGGTCTGGTCCTGCTGTTGGAGGCAGCCGCCGCCGGGGACCTGCCGATGGACTCGCTGACCGGGGTGACCGGGGTCCGTCCCGCCGAACGCGGACCCGGCTGGCTCCGGGTGGACGGCTGCTGGGTGTCGCCCGCGGCCGTGGCCCGCACCCTCAGCCGGGCGACGGGCGGACTGCCGGTCCACGTGGCCGTGGAGGACCGGCCGCACGGGACGGACACCCCGGGACCGGACGGCGCGGGGCGCGACCCGGAGGTGGACGGCACGATTCGCGACACGGGCGGCGCGGAACCGCGTCTCACGGCGTACATCGCCCGCGGTGACACCCACCTGACGCCCGCCGACGTCCACCGGGCGCTGGCCGCCCTCATTCCCACCGCCGGTTCGGGCGTCCTGGCGCCCCGCCGCTACGTCCTCGTCACGGCCCCGCCGGCCGACCCGGACCGGAGCGACGCCTGGCGTCAGCTGAAGACCATCGAGGAAGGGACCGGCCGAAGCCGGCAGGTGTGACATGAGCGTCGACGACACGACCCTCCAGCAGAGGCCCGAGCCGCTGCCCAGCCCTTGGCGGTCGGGCAGGTTCCAACTGTTCTTCACGGCCCGCAGCGCGTCGCTGCTGGCCGACGGCATGCTGATGGTCTCCCTCACCACCGCTGTGCTGGGAGCGGGCCACGGAGCGAGCGGCGTCGGCTACGCGCTGGCCGCGTGGATGACCCCGATCGTCCTGCTGGTGCTGTTCGGCGGGGTACTGGCCGACCGGTTCACCCCTCAGCTGATGATGATCTGCGCCGACCTGGTGCGGATGCTGGCCATGATCACACTCGCCGCGCTGCTCTTCTCCTCGGACCGTGTCCCGCTGTGGCAGATCATGGCGCTGATGGCGCTCAGCGGGGCAGCGACCGCGATGTTCCAGCCCGGTATGGCGAGCATGGTTCCCCGGGTCGCCGAGGACATCCAGAAGGCCAACGCACTGCTGCGGATCTCAGAGGCCCTGAGCGCCCTGCTGGGCCCGGGGCTGGCCGGCCTCCTCGTCGCGTACTGGCACGTGTCGGGTTCGTACCTCGTCATCGCGGCCGCCTACGCGCTCAGCGCGGTGGTACTGCTGCCGCTGCGGAAGCTGCGCACCGAGCGGGACGAGGGCGACGCCCCGATGTGGCGCAGGCTCGCGGCGGGCTGGCAGGAGTTCCGCTCCCGGCAGTGGCTCTGGGGCGTCATCGCCGTCTGGTCCGTCTACGGACTGTTCGTCTTCGGCCCCTCGCTGCCACTGGGCGCCGCGCTGATGATCGAGCAGCACGGGGCGAGCGGCTACGGCTGGATCGCCTCCGCCGACGGGGCCGGCACGATCATCGGCGGCCTGGTCGGGATGCGGGTCCGTCCGAGGCGCCCCCTCGTAGCGGGCGCCCTGGCCATGCTCTGCTTCGCGCTCAACCCCCTGGCCCCGGCGCTGGAATGGTCCTTCGCCGCCACCGTCGTCGCCCATGTCATCGCGGGTTACGGCTTCGCCTTCTGGGGGGTGATGTGGGCGACGAGCGTCCAGTCGCACATCCCGCTCACGGTCCTGAGCCGCGTCTCCGCCTACGACGTGGCCGGCTCCATCATGGTCATCCCGCTCGGCCGCGCCCTGGCGGGACCAGCCGCCGAGAGGTTCGGCGCGAACGAGGTGCTGATCTTCTCCTCGGTGGTGTCGTGCCTCCTCCTGGCCGTCATGCTCAGCGTCCCGGCCATCCGTGCGCTGCGGCGTGCGCCGGAGGGCACGGCCAGGAAGGTGGAGGGCGAACCGGCGGTCTGACGCGTACCACCGGGGCACGGCGTTCCGGTGGTACGCGGCTCGGGGCGTCGGCAGCGCGCCGGCGCCCTGCGGCCTCCGGAGCCGTTCGGGCGGGCGTCCCTGCTCCTCCGGCGGGAACACCGCCTCCCCCGTCCCCGTCGGCGTCAGCGTGATCGCCTCCACCGGACAGCCCTCCGCCGCCGCGAGAAGCTGTTCACCGGCGTCGCGGTCCCCGGTCAGGGGACGGGACCGGCGAGCGGCGTCCAGGTGGAAGGTGTTCGGGGCGTGGCTGACGCACAGGCCGGAGCCGACGCGGGCGGGCGCCTACGGGAGCCGCCGGACCACCACGAGGAGCGGCTGACCCGGGCTGCTCGCCCTGCCGGCCACCCCGTGCACCCCGTGGCAGCCGGCCGGGCGGATGGTGTGGAACCGGCCCTGGGAGCAGATCCCGCACGGTTCGCGGTCGATCGCCGTGTCGGAGGCCGAGTCCCACCTGCGCCGACTGGTGAAGCTCGGGCGCGCGGAAACGGTGGGCGGCAGCGACCCGGTCACGTACATCGCCACCTGAGCCGTACCCCGCCCGCACGACACATGCCACGACGCGAGCGGCCCGCCGCCCCGGGGAGGGACCCTGCGGACCGGTAGAGTGGGCAGGTCGTCATCATGCCCGTACAGGGGGAAGCCGGTACCGGTCCGACGCCCGCCCCGGCCGTGCGCCGTCCCTCCGGCGGCAGCAGCCGGAACGCCCTGTCCGCGGAGCGTGAGCGGCCAGGGGCAGTGTGACCACGGCCCCAGGGCCACCGGAACCCCGGTGGCCGGCACCGTCGAGGCAGTACGGGGCCGGAGCCCGGTGCCGTCGTGCGCCCGGGTGAGCCGGTCCCCGCAGGAGAGGCACAGCCCGCCATGACCGTACGCCGCAGCGCAGCCGCGCTCGCGACCACCGCCGTTCTGCTGGCCGCGGCCGCACCCGTCGCGTCCGCCGCGCCGAGTCCCTCCCCGTCGGCCGAGCTGCCGAGCGGGCTGTACGGGACCACGGACCCCACCTACGACGGGGTGTGGCGGCAGTCGCTGGCCTTCCTCGCCCAGAGGATCGAGCACGTCACCCCGTCGCCGCAGGCCGTGACCTGGCTGCTGGAGCAGCAGTGCGACAGCGGCGCGTTCACCTCGTTCCGGGACGCCTCCCAGCCGTGCGACGCGTCGACGGTGATGGACACCAACGCCACGGCCGCCGCCGTCCAGGCCCTCGCCGCGCTGGGCGGACAGCGTGAGGCCGCCGACAACGGGGCCGACTGGCTGAAGTCCGTCCAGAACGAGGACGGCGGCTGGGGGTACAACCCGGGCAGCCCCAGCGACGCCAACTCCACCGCCGTCGTGATCGGCGCCCTCGCCCGGACGAACGTGCCGGTCGCCGAGCTGACCACCGCCGACGGCTCCACCCCCTACACCGCGCTCCAGTCCCTGGCCATCCCGTGCGGGAAGAAGGACGGCGGCGCCTTCGCCTACCAGCCCGGCAAGAAGGGCGAGCTGGTCGCCAACAACGACGCCTCGGCCGCCGCCGTGCTCGGCCTGCTCGGCAAGGGGATGGCCGTCGGGAACTCCAACGCGGTGAAGGACCCCGTCTGCCGCGAGGGCGACGACCTCACCCCCGAGGAGAGCGCGCAGAACGGCGCCCACTACCTCGCCGCCACCCTGGCCGCCTCCCCCTACCTGGAGCAGCCCCCGATGCCGGGCGCCGAGGAGAGCGAGCCGCAGCCCGACTTCGGGAACACGGCGGACGCGGTCCTCGCCCTCGCCGCCTCCGGCCACAAGGACAAGGCCGCCGCCTCCGTGGAGTGGCTGGAGCAGAACTCCAAGGCCTGGGCGCAGCAGGGCGGGCCCGCCGCCACCGCGCAGCTGATCCTCGCCGCGCACGCCACCGGCGCCGACGCCCGCAGCTTCGGCGGGGTCGACCTGGTCCAGCAGCTCAACGCGACCGGTCCCGCGCCCGCCGCGACCTCCGCTCCCCCCTCGTCCGAGCCGACCGGCGGCCAGTCCTCCGACAGCGTGAAGAGCGACGACGAGGGCGGCCCCGGCCTGTGGTGGCTGATCGGCGTCGGCCTGCTCTTCGGCGCGGGCATCGGCTTCCTGCTCAGCATGCGCCGGAAGAAGCAGCAGCCGTGAGACGTACGGAATCCGGGACACCGGCCGTGAGGCGTCCGTACGTCCTCCCGCCGCTCCGGAACTCCGTCGGCGCGCTGCTCGTCGCCCTGCTCGCCGCCTCGGCCGTCCTGCTGGGCGCCGGGAGCGCCCAGGCCGCCGGGTACCGCTACTGGTCCTTCTGGGAGGGCAGCGGCACGAGCTGGGCGTACGCCACCCAGGGGCCCGCGCTGGTCCGCCCCGACGACGGTACGGTCCAGGGCTTCCGGTTCGCCGTCAGCGAGGACTCCTCCGACGCGGACCAGCCGCGCCACGCCCCCGACTTCGGGGCGATCTGCGCGGACACCCCGGCGAAGGACGGGACCAAGCGGGTGGCCCTGGTGATCGACCCCGGTACGCCCGAGGACGCCCCGGACGGCGAGCGGCCGCCCGCACTGCGCACCGCCTGCGCCCAGGTGGCGCCGGACGCCAGCAGCGCGGAGGCGCTGGCTTCGGTGGCGAAGCCGCTGCGGTACGACAGCAGCGCGATGATCTGCGCCATCTCGGGCTACCCGAAGGCGGGCTGCGGCGAGCAGGTGTCGGGCGACGGAGACGGCGGCAGGAAGGACAGCGGCCGTGCGGAGCCGTCCGCACCGTCGAGCGCGGACGGTGACGACGACAGCAGTGGCGGCGGTCCCTCCGCCGGGCTCCTCGTCGGCATCGCGGCCGTCCTGCTGCTGGGTGCCGCCGCCGTGTTCCAGGCCCGCCACCGCCGATGACGTACGCCCCGGGCACGCCCCGGCTGCTCCGGCGTGCCCTGCACGCGCCCGAGGCGAGCCGGTCCAACGCGCTGCCCGCCGGGGCGTGGTGGCTCTGGGCGCTGGGGCTGGCCACCGCCGCCTCCCGGACCACCAACCCGCTGCTGCTCGGCCTGCTGGTCGGGGTGGCCGGGTATGTGGTGGCGGCCCGGCGCACGGACGCGCCCTGGGCCCGCTCCTACGGGGCGTTCATCAAGCTCGGGCTCTTCGTCGTGGCGCTGCGGCTGCTCTTCTCCGCCTTCCTGGGCTCGCAGATCCCCGGCTCGCACACCGCGTTCACGCTCCCCGAAGTGCCCCTGCCCGACTGGGCGCAGGGGGTGCGGATCGGTGGCCGGGTCACGGTGGAGCAGCTGGTCTTCTCGCTCTACGACGGGATGAAGCTGGCCACCCTGCTGATCTGCGTCGGCGCGGCGAACTCGCTCGCCAACCCGGCCCGGCTGCTGAAGTCGCTGCCCGGCGCGCTGTACGAAGTGGGGGTCGCCGTCGTCGTCGCGATGACGTTCGCCCCGAACATGGTCGCCGATGTGGTCCGGCTGCGGACCGCGCGGCGGCTGCGGGGACGGCCGACCGGTGGGGTGAAGGCGGTCGCGCAGATCGGACTGCCGGTGCTGGAGGGGGCGTTGGAACGGTCGGTGGCGGTGGCCGCGTCGATGGACGCGCGCGGTTACGGGCGTACCGCCCAGGTGCCGCCCGCCGTCCGGCTCACCACCGACGTGCTCACGCTCGGCGGTCTGCTCGGGGTGTGCGCGGGGACGTACGGTCTGCTGGCCGCGCAGGGCGCCGGGTACGGGCTGCCGGTGCTGCTGGCGGGGCTCCTCGCCGCGATGGCCGGGCTGCGGCTGGGCGGGCGGCGCTCGGTGCGCACCCGCTACCGCCCGGACCGGTGGGGTGCACGGGCCTGGCTGGTGGCGGGGTCGGGTGCGGTGGTGGCGGCCGTGATGATCTGGGCGGGCTCGGTCGATCCGGAGGCGCTGCACCCCGGTGTCGTCCCGCTGACAGCGCCCGAGTTGCCGCTGTGGCCGGCGGCGGCGGTGCTGGTCGGGCTGGTGCCCGCGCTGGTCGCCCCCGTACCGCCTCCGGTACGCGGCCCCGATGCACACGACCGTAGCGGCAAGGAGCAGGCGTGATCAGGTTCGAGCGGGTCTCCGTACGGTACGACGGGACGGACCGGCCCACCCTGTCCGGCGTCGACCTCACGGTGCCGGAGGGGGAGTTGGTGCTGCTCGTCGGCCCGTCGGGGGTCGGCAAGTCGACGTTGCTGGGGACGGTCTGCGGGCTCGTCCCGCACTTCACGGGCGGGGTGCTGAGCGGCCGCGTCACCGTGGGCGGGCGCGACACCCGCACCCACAAGCCGCGTGAACTGGCCGATCTGGTGGGCACGGTGGGACAGGACCCGCTGGCCCACTTCGTCACGGACACGGTCGAGGACGAACTCGCTTACGGCATGGAGTCGTTGGGCCTGGCACCGGACGTGATGCGGCGTCGGGTGGAGGAGACGCTCGATCTGCTGGGCCTGGCCGAGTTGCGTGACCGGCCGATCGCGACCCTCTCGGGCGGCCAGCAGCAGCGGGTGGCGATCGGTTCGGTGCTCACCCCGCACCCCAGGGTGCTGGTCCTCGACGAGCCGACGTCCGCGCTGGACCCGGCGGCGGCCGAGGAGGTCCTCGCCGTACTGCAACGGCTGGTGCACGACCTCGGGACGACCGTGCTGATGGCCGAGCACCGGTTGGAGCGGGTCGTGCAGTACGCGGACCAGGTCGTCCTGCTGCCCGCGCCGGGGGCCGCCCCGGTGCTGGGCCCGCCCGCCGAGATCATGAAGGTGTCGCCCGTCCGGCCGCCGGTCGCGGAGCTGGGGCTGCTGGCGGGCTGGGACCCGCTGCCGCTCTCGGTACGCGACGCCCGGCGCGGGGCCGGTGGCCTGCGGGCCCGCCTGGCGGAGGCCGCGCCGCCCGCACCCCCGGAGCCGTCCGGAAGTGTGCCCCTGGCGCCCGGGCCCGTGTCGGGCGGGCCGCGCCCGGGACGGATCGCCCGTCTGCTGGGCCGCACGAGGGCCGCGGAGGCACCGGCGGCCGACCCCGTCACCCGGGTCGATGCGCTGAGTGTGCGGCGCGGGCGGATCGAGGCGCTGCGGCGGGTCACGCTCACCGTGGCGCCGGGCGAGACCGTGGCGCTGATGGGCCGCAACGGGGCAGGCAAGTCCACGCTGCTGGGCGCCCTCGTCGGCATGGTCGAGCCCACCTCCGGCTCGGTCCGCGTGGGCGGCCTGGCTCCCGCCCGTACCGATCCGCGTGCCATGATCCGGCGGGTCGGCCTGGTCCCGCAGGAGCCGCGCGACCTGCTGTACGCGGACACGGTGGCCGCCGAGTGCGCCGCCGCCGACCGGGACGCGGGCGCGGCGGAGGGCACCTGCCGGGCCCTGGTCTCCGAGCTGCTGCCGGGGGTCGGGGACGCCACGCACCCCCGCGACCTCTCCGAGGGGCAGCGGCTCGCCCTGGCCCTCGCCCTGGTGCTGACGGCCCGCCCGCCGCTGCTGCTGCTGGACGAGCCGACCCGGGGCCTGGACTACGCGGCGAAGGGGCGGCTCGTCGGTGTGCTGCGCTCGCTGGCGGCCGAAGGGCACGCCATCGTCCTGGCCACGCACGATGTGGAACTGGCGGCGGAGCTGGCCCACCGGGTGGTGATCCTCGCCGAAGGGGAGGTCGTCGCGGACGGCCCGACCGGCCGGGTGGTGGTCTCCTCCCCCGCCTTCGCCCCGCAGACCGCGAAGATCCTCGCCCCGCGGGAGTGGCTGACCGTCTCCCAGGTGCGCGCGGCGCTGGAGGCGGGCGCGTGAGCGGAGGCGGAGCGGGCGTACGGGACCGGGCTCCCCGGCCCGTGCGGCAGAGGACGGGCCGATGAGCGACGCGACAGCGGTACAGGAGCGGGTACGGGCTCCCCGGCCCGTGCGGCTCGGGCCGAAGTCGGTGGCCGCGCTGGTGCTGGTCAGCGCGGTCGGGGTGGTCGCCTTCGGGTGGCCGCTGCTGGCCGGAGCCGGCTCCGGGCTGGCCCACGCCCAGGACGCGCCGTGGCTGTTCGCCGCACTGCTGCCGCTGCTGGTCGCGGTGGTCGTGGCGACCATCTCGGAGTCCGGCATGGACGCCAAGGCCGTCGCGATGCTCGGCGTCCTGGCGGCGGTCGGGGCGGCGCTGCGCCCGCTGGGGGCGGGCACAGCGGGCCTGGAGCCGATGTTCTTCCTGATGGTGCTGAGCGGCCGGGTGCTGGGGCCCGGCTTCGGTTTCGTGCTCGGTTCCGTGACGATGTTCGCCTCCGCCCTGCTCACGGGCGGGGTGGGACCGTGGATGCCGTTCCAGATGCTCTCGATGGGCTGGTTCACGATGGGCGCGGGGCTGCTGCCTGGCCCGGACCGGCTGCGCGGCAGGGCGGAGCTGGCGATGCTCGCGGTCTACGGGTCCGTGGCGGCGTTCGCGTACGGCACGGTCATGAACCTCTACGGCTGGACGATCATCCCCGGGCTGGCCTCGGGCATCTCGTTCGTCGCGGGCGACCCGCTCCACGAGAACCTGGTGCGCTTCCTCGCCTACTGCGCGGCCACCTCGCTCGGCTGGGACCTGGGCCGGGCGGTGCTCACGGTCGCGCTGACGCTGACGATCGGCCCGACGCTGCTGAAGGCGCTGCGCCGGGCGACCCGGCGGGCGGCGTTCGACGCGCGGGTGGGGTTCGAGGAGCCCCGTCACTCCTGAGGCCCCGGGGCTCCTGAGGAGCGGCGCCCACGAGTGGCGGAGCGTGCGCGGCGGGCGGACCATGAGGGGACGCGACGATCCACGCCGAAGGGGTGCCGGGGCGACGGCGAAAGCCGCCCCGGCACCCCTTCGGCCCGCTGCCCGCCGGTCACGCCGTCAGCTGCCGGTGCCCTGCCTGTTGCCTGCCGACGGCCCTCCGGTGCCGACGGCTTCGGCGCCTACGGGTTCGGGGCCGACCACTTCGGCGCGTACGGGTTCGGGGCCCGGGGCGGGCTCCGGTACGGGGTCCGGCGCCGCTTCCTTCTCCTCCGTCACCGGCTTCAGCTTCCGCGGGCCCGCCAGCAGATACGTCAGCCCGAAGCCCAGCGAGACGACCAGCGCGCCGCCGACCGCGTCCAGCACCCAGTGGTTGGCGGTCGCCACGATCGCGGCGACGGTGAAGAGCGGGTGGAGCAGACCGAGCGCCTTCATCCACAGCCTCGGCGCGAGGATCACGATGACCACCCCGCACCACAGCGACCAGCCGAAGTGCAGCGACGGCATCGCCGCGTACTGGTTGGTGACCCCCGTCAGCGTTCCGTAGTCGGGCTTCGCGAAGTCCTGGACCCCGTGGATGGTGTCGATGAAGCCGAGGCCGGGCATCAGCCGGGGCGGGGCCAGCGGGTAGAGCCAGAAGCCGACGAGCGCCAGCACGGTGGCGAAGCCGATGGAGGTGCGGGCCCACCGGTAGTCGGCGGGGCGGCGCGCGTACAGCACGCCGAGGATCGCCAGCGGGATGATGAAGTGGAAGGTGGAGTAGTAGTAGTCGAAGAACTCCCGCAGCCAGGTGATCTGGACGACCGTGTGGTTGACCCACAGCTCGATGTCGATGTGCAGCCACTGCTCGATGGCGTGGATCTGCCGGCCGTGCTCCTCGGCGAGGGGGCGGCCGGCGGTGGCGGCGAGGCGGACCTGTGCGTACGCGGAGTAGACGACGCGGATGAGCAGGAGTTCCAGCAGCAGGTTGGGGCGGTGGAGCACCCGGCGCCAGAACGGCAGGAGCGGCACGCGTCTCCATCGCGCCGCGACCGGTCGCGCGTAGTCCGTGGGGATCGGCCGCGCCCAGTACGGCGAGGTGCGGAGCAGGAACGGGGTGGCGCAGGCCGCGCCGAGCGCCGCGAGGAGCAGCGCGTTGTCCCGTACGGAGGTGACCGGGCCGACGTTCGGGAGCAGCATCTGGCCGGGGAGCGTGACCACGAGCACCACGACCGCCGGCCAGACCAGCCGGTCGGAGGCGCGCTTGCCGACCTTGCCGACGACGGCGAGGAGCACCCACAGGAGCTGGTGCTGCCAGGCGGTCGGGGAGACGGCCACGACGACGCACCCGGTCACGGCGACGGCCAGGAGCAGCTGCCCGTCCCGGGCGTAGCGGACCGCGCGGCGCACGCCGATGAACGCGACGGCGGCGGCGAGCACGAGGAAGAGGGCGATCTCGACCGGTCCTTCGAGGCCGAGCCGGAGCAGCGCGCCGTGCAGGGACTGGTTGGCGAGGCTGTCCGGCCGCTCACCGAGCCCGGCGCCCGCCCCGTGGTGGATCCAGTACGTCCACGAGTCCTTCGGCACGGCGGCCCAGGCGGCGGCCGTGCCGAGGGCGAAGGTCGCGAGCGAGGCTGCCGAGGCCCGCCGCCTGCCGGTCAGCCAGAGGAGGACGGCGAAGAGCAGGAGCGTCGGCTGCAGGGCGGCGGCCAGGCCGACGAGGACCCCCCGCAGCCGGTCGTCCCGGGCGGCGAACCAGGCGAGCAGCACCAGCAGGACCGGCAGGATGCTGGTCTGGCCGAGGTGGAGGGTGTTGCGGACCGGCAGCGACAGCATGAGCAGGGTGATGGCGACGGGGGCGGCGAGCAGCGCCGTACGCCGGCCGACCGGCTCGGGCAGGGCGCGGGCGGCGACGGCTCCGAGGGCGGCCACCAGGAGCAGGGAGCCGAAGGTCCAGGCGACGCCGAGGGACGCCTCAGCCGACGCGGTGAGCGGCTTCAGCACCAGTCCGGCGAAAGGGGTGCCGGTGAACCGGTCACCGTCGTAGAGCGAGCCGGTGCCGTGCAGGACGCCGTTCTCCCCGATCCAGGTCTCCAGATCGGTGAGCCGTTCCCCGGGCGGCTGCCGCAGCACCACCGCCATCTGCCGTATCCCGAGGACTGCCACGACCAGCCAGAGCACGACCCGGGTCAGCCGGGTCCTGCTCTCCACGTCCGCGACCGTGTCCGCCACCGCGTCCGTCACCGCGCCACCGCGCACCCTGTGATCCGCATTCGCCACGCTGCGCCGACCTTCCCACCCGTTCCGTCCCCGCCCCTTCCACTCGGGGCAGCGCAGGGTGAAGCCTCGCATTGCCCTACGAGGTAGACACAATCAACCCCCTCTTTGCCTGACGGTCACCGTGCTCAGGGCCGAAGGACGCCGGGGGCTACGGGAGCGGGGGCGCGGGGCGGGGCCTGTCCGACGGCCGCTGGGCGGGGTCAGGCCGGTGGGACCGGGCCGGGTCGGGGCGGGGCCGCCGGGGCGTCCGCCTGCCAGGCGGCGAAGAGCGGGACGTCACCGGCGGCGGGCAGGACGACGATGCCGAACGGCCGGTCGAAGGCGAGGTGCAGCAGCCGCGGCGGCGGGGCCGCCCCCGCGGCCCGCGGGGCGACCACCGTGACCGCCGCGGCCTCCACCCCCTCCTCGGCCACCTTCAGCACGGCTTCCTGGACGACGTCCGAGAGGGCGAGCGGCTCGGGCGAGAGGCCGGAGAAGTCCGCCGCGTCGGAGGTGGCCAGCCGCACGCCGAGCGCGGAGAGCTGTTCGGTGACGGTGATGCGGGTGCGGAGCGTGAGGCGGGGCAGTGTGACGGTCACCCGGTCCGCCTCCGGCCGGGCCCCGGCGTCCCGGTCCGCCCAGCCGGCCGGCAGCACCCGGGCCGCCCCCGCGCCCGGCTCGCCCAGGACGAACCTGACCCGGGCCCCGTCCGCACCGCCCTCCCCTCCGGTGCAGCGCAGCTCGACGACGTGACGGCCGTCCACCGCCCACACGTCGGCGAGCGGCACGTCCCGGGCCATGGTCGCCACCGGGCGGGTCGTCCCCGACGCGTCGGTGAACGGCAGGTCCCGGGTCCGCCGGATGTCGAACGGCTTCTCCCAGCGGGCCTTCAGCGCCAGGACGCCGACCAGGGCGAGCAGGGTGTCGTCGGTGATCACCAGGGGCAGCCGCTCGATCAGCCCGCCGGTCGCCCCGCGCACCCAGGCGTCGGCGGCCGCGGGGTCCGGTAGGTCGTCGAAGCGGACGTCCGGCAGCGCCTCGCGGTAGGCGGGCTCGACCGGCACCCGGGCCCACACCCGGGTCGCCACGCCCAGCGCACCGGTCAGCGCCAGCTCGCGGGCCGCCGCCGTCACGGCGGGGGCCGCTTCCCGGTCCGCCGTACCGAGCAGCGCCCGCAGCTCCTCGGCTGTCCCGCCGCGCGCCCCGGCGGCCACGGCGGCGAGCGCCAGCCACAGCCCGGCGGGCGAGCAGACGAAGCTGCCGCCGCCCGCCGCCGGGCCCCCGGTGGCCAGGGCGTCCCGTATCCAGCGGTGGGCGAGGCCCTGGACGGCCCGGGCCCTCGCCCCGGGGTGCCCGGGGCGGGTGTGGGTGGCGGGTCGGTTCACTGGTGCCCCCTGCGGCAAAATCGTGTCGCCCTAAGACGGGTGGAGAGCAAGAATGCCCCACGTGACCTGGACTGTGACCGCCGAACGCTACGACTCCCCCGACTCCACCGCGCTGCGCCGCGACTACTACGACGAGGTCGCGAGCCGCTACTGGCAGCGGCCCGCGACCGACGCGGAGATAGCCGAGGGGCTGACGGACGACGGCGCGGACCTGCTGCTGCCGCCGACGGGCCGGTTCGTGGTCGGCCGCCACGGGGACAGGGCCGCGGGCTGCGCGGGGCTGCTGCTGACGGAGGAGGCCCTGCCGGGCTCGGCGGAGCTGACGCGGGTGTACGTACGCCCCGAGTTCCGGGGGACGGGCGGCGGCGGGCTGCTGCTGGCCGCGATCGAGGAGGAGGCGCGGGCGCTCGGGGTGCGGCTGCTCCGGCTGGACACCCGTCTCGACCTGGTGGAGGCGCGCGGACTGTACGCGAAGCACGGCTACGGGGAGGTCCCGGCCTTCCACCGGCGCAACCCGTACGCGGAGGTCTGGTTCGCCAAGGAGCTGTGAGGGCCCGCGCCACGGGTGGCCCCGGTGGCCTCCGCGTCAGCGGTGATCGCCAGGGCCCCGCCGGCTTCCCCGCGTCCCGCGCTCCGGGCGGCCCGGCCGGTCGTCACGGTCCGAGCGGTCCGGACGGCTCCCGCGCCCCCGGCGGCCCGGGTGGTCGATGTCGTGGTGCCAGTCCGCCGCGTGGTCGCGCGGGGGCGCCGGCGTGTACGGGCGCTCCTTGCTCGACCCGCTGACCTCCGCCGTCAGCTCGGCCACGAGCTTGACCAGGTCCGTCGGCCGCTCCGGCCCCCACCAGTCGCCCAGCAGCTCCGCGAGGGAGTCCTCCCGGGCCTGGGAGAGCCGTACGACCGCTTCTCCCCCCGCGTCCGTGAGGATCATCTGGACGCCCTCGCGGCGGGCCAGTCCGCGCTCCTCCACCTGCCGGGCCGCCTCCGTGATGATGCGCAGCGGAACGGGCGCCACCTCGGCGAGCCGGGCGGGCTCGACGGTGCCGTGGCGCTTGATCCGCAGCAGCAGCCAGCTCGCGGCGGGCAGCAGGTCGTATCCGGCGCGCGCGGTGATCTTCTCGTAGATCTCCCGGCGCCCCTCCCGGGTGGCGAGCACCGACAGCGCGCGGGCGCACTCGTCGTACGAGGAACGCTCGACGGGGTTGGAGGCGAGCGTCTGGCTGGTGTCGGGGGCGGTGACCGAGCCCCTGAGCTTGTCCTCCCGCAGGAACCAGGCCAGCACGAAGGCGATGAGGACGACGGGTGCCGCGTACAGGAAGACGTCCGTGATGGAGGTGGAGTACGCGTCCAGGACGGTCGGGCGCAGGTCGGCCGGGAGCATCTGGATGGCCCGGGGGTCGGCCGCCAGCCGGTCGGCGTCGGCGCCGGGCGGCAGGGACCGGCCCGCGAGAGCGCTGTCGAGCTGACCGGTGAGCCGGTTGGTGAAGACCGTGCCGAAGATGGCCACGCCGAAGGAGGCTCCGATGGAACGGAAGAACGTGGCGCCGGAGGTGGCGACGCCGAGGTCCCGGTAGGAGACCGCGTTCTGCACGACGAGGACGAGGACCTGCATGACGAGGCCGAGCCCGGCGCCGAAGACGAAGAAGGAGAGGCTCATCTCCCAGGTGGAGCTGGCCGGGGTGAGCCGGTGGAGCAGGAGCAGGCCCACGGCGGTGAGGGCGGTGCCCGCGAGGGGGAAGACCTTCCAGCGGCCGGTGCGGCTGACGATCTGGCCGGAGCCGGTCGAGGTGAGCAGCAGACCGAGGACCATCGGCAGCATGTGCACGCCGGACATGGTCGGCGTGATGCCGTGGACCACCTGGAGGAAGGTGGGCAGATAGGTCATCGCGCCGAACATCGCGAAGCCGACGACGAAGCTGATGACGGCGACGAGGCTGAAGGTCCTGATCCGGAAGAGCTTCAGCGGCAGCACCGGTTCCACGGCCCGCCGCTCGACGGCGACGAACGCGACCAGCAGCACCACGGCCAGCACCGCGAGCACGATGATCTGCGCCGAAGCCCAGGCCCAGGTCGTACCGCCGAGGGAGGCCACGAGGATCAGACAGGTGGCGACGGAGGCGATGAGGAAGGTGCCGAGGTAGTCGATCGTGTGCTTCTCGCGGTGGACCGGGATGTGCAGCACGGCCGCGATGACGAGCAGCGCGACGATGCCGATCGGCAGGTTGATGTAGAAGACCCAGCGCCAGCTGAGGTGCTGGGTGAAGAACCCGCCGAGCAGCGGTCCGAGCACGCTCGTCGCGCCGAAGACGGCACCGAACAGCCCCTGGTACCTGCCGCGTTCGCGCGGGGCGACGAGGTCTCCGACGATCGCCATCGAGAGCACCATGAGCCCGCCGCCGCCGAGCCCCTGGAGAGCGCGGAAGCCGATGAGCTGGGGCATGTTCTGGGCCATGCCGCAGAGCGCGGAGCCGATCAGGAAGATGACGATCGCGGTCTGGAAGAGCTTCTTGCGGCCGTACTGGTCGCCGAGCTTGCCCCAGAGCGGTGTCGCCGCCGTCGCCGCCAGCAAGTAGGCGGTGACCACCCAGGACAGGTGGTCCATGCCGCCCAGCTCGCTGACGATGGTGGGCAGTGCCGTGGAGACGATGGTCTGATCGAGTGCCGCGAGCAGCATGCCGAGGAGCAGCGCGCCGATCGCCACCAGGACGGTCCGGCGGGGCCGCCCCTCGCCGGGGACCACGGGCGGGCTGAGCTGCTGGGCCATGGGCGTCTCCTCGATCCGCTGCGCTCCGCTCGCAGTCCGATCCGCTGCGATCCGCTGCTGTCCGCTGATCCACTACACCCCCATCCTGGCCGTTCTGCTCTGTTATGGCCTGCCGAGCACCGTCCGTGACCCGTCGGGCACGGACGGGGCATTGGGGTTCGCCGGGGCGGGCTGCATAATCGCAGGCAGTTCAAGGGGAGGGGACCCACGATGACCGGACGCGCATGCCCGGAGTGCGGTAGACGGACGACGGCAGGCGAGCCCGGCGCGGAGCACCGGGTGCCGCCCTGCCGGTGCGGTACGGAGACGGACGCGGACGCCACACGGCTCCTGGGGGACGAGCTGCGGGCCGCCCGCTCCGCGGAGATGGCCGCGGCGGAGGACTTCGACCCGCTGCGGATCAGGCCGTACGTGACGCTGGGGCACGCGTCGGCGGGCGACGGGCCACAGACGACGGGGGACGGCCCGGTGAAGGGTGACGGACCGGAGACGACGGGGGACGGCCCGGCCGTGGGAGGGGCCGTACGCGGGCCTGCGGCCGGTGGGAGCGGTGGGGCTGGTGGGGCCGACGCGGCCACCACGATGCGGCTGAACCTGGACGACGTCAGGGGACCGGTCGGCGCTACGGGGCCGGGCTCGGATCCCCGTACGGTCATGGGACCGCGTACGGGCATGACTGCGGGCCCCGGTCACGGCCCCGGCGCACCCCCCGCGGCCGACGAGAGCAGGCGGCGCACCGCGGCGATGGGCGTGGGCCCGGGCTTCGGCGCGGAGCCCCCCTTCGGCGCGCCCCCCGGCGCTCCCGATCCCGTGCAGCCGCGCCGGAGGCGGCCCTTGGCGGCCCTGGCCGTCGGCGCGGCCGTGGCGGCGGTGGTCGGCACGGCGGCCTTCGCCGGAGGGCTCTTCGACCGGGACGGGAGCCAGGACGAGGCGCTGCCGGAGGCGACCACGAGCGCCCCGGTCCCGGCGGACGAACCGGCGGCGGCCTCCGTCGCCCCGTCGCCCTCCCCCTCGGCCGTTCCCTCCCGTACGGCATCGGCGTCGCCCTCCCCCTCGGCGTCCGCGTCCCCGTCCGTCTCGGCCTCCCCCTCGGCGAGCGCCGAGCCGAGCCCGAGCGCCTCGGCCACGCCGACCCCCGGCACCTCGTCCGCACCGGCGTCCGAGAGTCCGGCCCCGCCCTCCGCCGCCCCGCCCGCGGAGGCGGCCCCGCCGTCGCTGCGGCGCGGCGACCAGGGGCCCCAGGTGGGCGAGTTGCAGAACCGGCTCAAGGAGGTGTGGCTCTACCACGGCCCCTCGGACGGGGACTTCACCGAACGGGTGGAGAACGCCGTCCGGGTCTACCAGTCCTACCAGGCGATCCAGGGCGACCCGCCCGGCGTGTACGGGCCGAACACGCGGCGCGTGCTGGAGGCGGAGACGACCGGGCGGGGACGCGGGTGACGGCAGCGCGACGGGGCGGGGATGCCGTCGGCGGCAGCGCGACGGGCGGGATTGGCTTTCCGGCCCAGGTTTTTGTATCTTCGTGGAACAAAGTAGCTCCCGCCCGCACTCCCTGACCGGCGGGCGGGGCTGCTCTTGTACCGGGCGGGGCTGCCCTGTGCTCAGCACCGCCGCGCCACCACCCCCGCGCTCTGGAGTCAGCCGATGTCGGCCACCGTCCTCACCGCACGCGCCCTCCTGTTGGACATGGACGGCACCCTCGTCAACTCCGACGCGGTCGTCGAGCGCTGCTGGCGCCGGTGGGCCCTCCGGCACGGACTGGACCCCGAGGCCGCCCTCAAGGTGGTCCACGGCCGCCAGGGGTACGCCACGATGGCCGTCCTGCTGCCGGACCGCCCCGTGGAGGAGAACTACGCGGACAACCGGGCGATGCTCGCCGAGGAGACCGCCGATGTCGACGGCGTGGTCCCGATCGGCGGCGCCCCCGCGTTCATGGCCGCGATCGCCGACCTCCCGCACGCCCTGGTGACCTCGGCCGACAGCGCGCTCGCGACGGCCCGGATGGGCGCGGCCGGGCTGCGGATGCCCGCCGTCCGCGTCACCGCCGAGCAGGTCGGTGCCAGCAAGCCGGACCCGGAGGGCTTCCTCAAGGGCGCGGCGGAGCTGGGGTTCGACCCCGCCGACTGCATCGTGTTCGAGGACTCCGAGGCGGGGATCACGGCGGGCCGGGCGGCCGGGATGCGCGTCGTGGGCGTCGGCCCGCGCGCCGCGGCCCTGGCACCGGACGCGCATGTGGACGATCTGACGCGGGTACGGGTGGAGGCGGCCGAGGACGGCTCGATCCGCCTGCACATCACCACGGCGTAGTCCGCCCACCACCACCGCGGCACGACAGGCCCCGGCACCCGCCCCGCGAGCGCCGGGACTCAGTCCCGGTGCAGCCGCCCCCGCGTGGCCAGTTCCAGCACCACCGCGACCGCCGTCGCCTGCACAGCCATCAACGCCACCAGGACGAAGAGCTGCACGGCACCCGCCTCCACCGGTGAGGCGCCGCCCAGCAGCATGCCCACGAAGGCCCCCGGCAGCGTGACGAGCCCCACTGTCCGCGTCTGGTCCAGCCCCGGCAGCAGCGCGTCCGCGGTCGCGGGCCGCACGATCTCCAGCCGGGCCTCCCGGTCGAGCAGCCCGAGCGCCATCCCCGCCTCCACCTCCCCGTGCCGGGTGGCGAGTTCGTCCAGGGCGCGCCGCCCGCCGAGTACGGTCGCGGTGAGCGCCCCGCCGATGAGGATGCCCGCCACCGGGATGAGCGCGAGCCCCCGGACGGGCACGAGCCCCGTGACCACCAGGAGCCCGACCACCGGGAGCGCCCCCGCCCCGATCGGCACGGCCGCCCACCACCAGGTGCGGTTGGGGGTGACACGGCGCCCCGCCGTCCACGCGGCCACGGCGAACATCAGCACCAGGAACCCGAGCAGCGGCCCCAGCCGCTGGGCCACCCAGCCGATGAGCAGGGAGACGGCGGCGAGTTGGGCGGCGGCCCGCACCCCGGCGACCAGGATGTCGCGCGAGCGGCCGAGCCGGGCCCACGCGGCGATGGCGGCCGCGAGGAGGAGCAGGAGGACGAGGACGATCCCGAGGGCCGGGGAGACCGGAAGCAGCACGCGGCAACGATAGGTCCGCCCGGCACACCGCCCGCTCGCACCACCCCCGACCGCCCCACCCGGGCGGACGTTTCGCTTCCGCCGGATACGCCACACCCCTTGATGTGACGTGAACATGTCGTCACGCTGTCACCTGGCGCCCACCCCCACGAAACCTGGCGCCGCCACGCTGGACGGGCTCCACATGCCGCCCGCCAACGCACCCCCACAGCAAGGGAGTTCGCATGTTCGGTATCTACGCGCGTCGCTCAGCGGTCGTCGCCGCCACCGCCGCCCTCGCCGCCACCTCCGTACTGCTCACCGCCCCGACCGCCCAGGCCGCCCTGCCCACCCCGGTCAGCGCGGCGACCGCACGCACCTACCTCGGCCAGCTCACCGTCGCCGCCGAGGGCTCCTCCAGCGGTTACAGCCGCGACAAGTTCCCGCACTGGATCACCCAGTCGGGCACCTGCAACACCCGCGAGGTCGTCCTCAAGCGGGACGGTACGAACGTCCAGCAGGACGCCTCCTGCGCCGCCGTCAGCGGGAGTTGGTACTCCCCGTACGACGGCGCGACCTGGAACGCCGCGTCCGATGTCGACATCGACCACCTCGTCCCGCTCGCCGAGGCCTGGCGCTCCGGCGCCAGCAGCTGGACCAACACCCAGCGCCGGGCCTTCGCCAACGACCTGACCCGCCCCCAGCTCATCGCGGTGACCGACAACGTCAACCAGGCCAAGGGCGACAAGGACCCGGCCAAGTGGATGCCGCCGCGCACCGCGTACACGTGCACGTACGCCCGCGCGTGGGTGCACGTGAAGCACTACTACGACCTCAAGGTGGACTCGGCCGAGAAGAGCGCGCTGCAGTCGGCGCTCAACGGCTGCTGAGCACCCCTCACCGAGAATCCCCTCGCCGAGCCCCCGTCACCGGCCCCCTCAGCGGCGACGCGAGCCGTCCGCGCACCGTGGAGTCCGGTGCGCGGACGGCACCTCGGGCGCGCCCCCGTCGTTCGCGGTGGCCAGGGACCACTACGCCCCCGGTGGCCGTGGGGGGGCGGTTGACGCCCGGCACGACGACGGCGTACGGGGTGCGGATCCGGCCCGGGCCCGCTGGAGCTACCAGCGCATTTTCGGCCGAGTACAGCTGGCGCTGGCGGACACCCGGGCGGCCCGCGCCCCGCCCGAGGGGCGGCGGGCGATGCCGGACGACGGCGAGGCCGCCTGACTCCACGAGAGGGGGCCGGCGGACCCCTCCGCGCACGACCACATCATGATCGGCAGCCCGCCGCCGTGACTGCCGCCGGCACTCACCCCCAAGACGCGGAGCCCTGGAACGCGGCCTTGTGCGGCGGCTCCCGCGGTGGCCGCTGGGCACGTCTCGGCGAGAAGACGCGCCGGGCGGCGGACCGTGCGCACCGGACCGCGTTCCCGGATTCCTTCGACCGGTTCACGAAAGCCGCTCCGCCGGGCGGGGAGCGGTCCGGGCGTCCCGGCGACGGGATGCGTGCTGTCCGGGGGCGTGCACCACGCCCGTGCCGCCGAGCCGCGCCGACCCGACACCGCCCCCGGCGGCGTACCGGCGGTCCGCGCCCTCCGGCCGACCTGCCCGGCCCGCCCAGCTCAGTGCCGCGGTCAATCCGTTGGGCATTCCGCTTCGGCTGGAGCAGGGTGGGCCGGAGAATCGGCCGACTGCTGATCCGGCACGGCCGTACGGAACTCCCCTCGGCGCCGTGGAGCAGGACGGGCAGCCTCTGGTTCGGCAACCAGCTCACGCCACCGCTCCTGCATGGCCGGAACCCTGCGCTGGCATTGGTCCAGGCCAAGTCGACCTTCACCAGCGAACTGCTGGTGAGCGCTCTTGAGCGTTCACTCACCCGGAGGTCATGGTCACTTTTCAGCCACACGCCAGAATGTTGAAGTTGCAAGTACTGGTGAGGTTTCCCTAACCTGAGGCGCTCAGTCGGTTCACGTCCCCACCCAGACCGAAGGAGCCCACCCCCCATGTCCACTCGCCTGAACGGGGCCCAGCCCTATGTGCTCGGCCTCTTCCGCTTCGTCATCGGCCTGATCTTCGCGATCCACGGCGCCTCCAGCCTCTTCGGCCTCTTCAGCGGCCGTGAGGTGGAGGCCGGAGCCTGGCCGGGCTGGTACGCGGCCCTGATCCAGCTCGTCTGCGGCACCCTGGTCGCCCTCGGCCTCGGCACCCGTATAGCCGCCTTCCTGGCCTCCGGCTCGATGGCCTACGCCTACTTCGTCGTCCACCAGCCCGAAGCGCTCACCCCGGTGGGCAACGGCGGCGAGGCCTCGGCCCTCTTCTGCTGGGCGTTCCTTCTGCTGGTCTTCACCGGCCCGGGCGCCGGAGCCGTGGACCGGCTCCTCGGGGCACGCCCGGAGCACGGTTCCGCCGAGGAGCCCCACCGCGAGCCGGCCACGGCCGTTCCGGTCTGACCGGGCCTCCGACACACCCCGGAACACCTGAGCACCCCCACCGGAGCCGACCCGGCGGGGGTGTTCAGCCAGTCCGCCCCCCGCACCACCGGGACACAAGCGCCTCAGGACGCGAACGGCACCGTGAAGCAGGCGATCCGCTTGCCCGCCCCGCCCTGCACATCGTGGATGACCACCGAGCGGGCACCGCCGTCCCGGAACCCCCGGTCGGGCCGGGCCTCCGCCTCTCCGTCGCCGTTCCGGTCGGTGCGGAAGTCGAGCCACACCTCGTTGACCGGGTCCGCGGTGGCCGAGGCGCGGTGCTGGTAGTGCGGGCCCGCCGAGGCGGGCTCGGCCGCACACGGCGAAGTGTGCACATGCATCCCGTACGCCCGGTTCGGGACGAGCCCCTTGAGCCGGGTGCCGACGCGCGTGGTGGACCGGTCGGCGTACTGCGTGATCTCGATCCGCGCGGCGGCCGGGACCAGACCGGTGTCGTACGTCAGGGCGTCGGACGGGACGAAGGAGCCGGGCGGGGAGAACACCCCGTCGGCCCGCATCCAGAACCCCCCGCTCCGCGAGGCCCCGCCGACCATCCCGGCCTCGCTCGCCCTTCCGTCCCCGCTGCCGCCGGCACTTCCGGTGCCGTGGGCCGCGTGTCCTCCGCCATCGGGACTGTCCGCCGCGCCCTGGGCGATGGAGGCGCCACCGCCGGCGAGCATCACGAGGGCGGCGGCCCCCACCAGGACCTTCCGCCGCACGGTCCTCCTTCCCTCCGCTGCCACCGCGCGGTCCACCGATCCGGTCATGCGCTGCCCCTGCTCCTCGTTCGTGCCGGTCGCCTTCGCCCGCCTAACGGCCGACACCGCCCGCGAGGCACGAGGGGGTACATGACCCGCACAACATCACCCCACCCTGACCGATCCACGCGGAACGCTCCCGCGTACGCTGTACAGCTGAACCTGCCGCCCATGCCGCTCCCCTGCGACGTCGCGGCGTTGACACGATCGGGGAGTCGACGGGTGCTTGAGAGTCTGGGCGCGCTGACCAGCAGTCCGTGGATCTACGTCGTGGTCGCGGTCTCGGTCCTCCTGGACGTCTTCCTCCCCCTGCTGCCCAGCGGGGTTCTCGTCATCACGGCCGCCACCGCCGCCGCCGCGGGCTCGACCGGGGTCAACGGGTCCGGCAACGCGACCGGTGAGGTGCCCTCGCTCGTCGTCCTCATCCTCTGCGCGGCCACCGCGTCGGTGCTCGGCGACCTCGTCGCGTACCGGCTGGCCTGGCGCGGGGGAGACAGGCTGGACCGGGCGATCGCCCGCTCACGCCGTCTCACCAGGGCGCAGGAACGTCTCGGCGCGGCGCTGAGCAGGGGTGGAGGCGCGCTCGTCGTCATCGCCCGGTTCGCCCCCGCCGGCCGCTCGGTGGTCTCCCTGGGAGCGGGCGCCGCGCGTCGCCGGGTGCGGGACTTCCTGCCGTGGTCGGCCCTGGCGGGCCTGGCCTGGGCGGGCTACAGCGTGGGGCTCGGCTACTTCGGGGGCCGATGGCTGGGCTCGACCTGGTTCGGGACGGCGGTCTCGGTGCTGGCCCTGTTCATGGCGGGCGCGCTCGCGGCCTTCGTGGTGAAGCGCCCCACGGCGGCACGGGCCGCGGCCGCCGCCACGGTGGAGGCGCTCCAGGGCTCCGCCGCCGTACCGTCCCCGCCCACCGGCTCCCGGTCGGCTCAGGCCCCCGGCCCGACGCTGGGCACCATCCCCAGCCAGCCGCACGGATCGACCCCGGTCACGCCACCGGCGCCGGTCTCCCCCTGAGACCTGAAGGGCTCCAGGGCCGACCGCGCACTCACCCGCCCGAGGCAGCACTCCGCGCCGAGGCCGCATCGGCGGCAGGGGTGTGAGCACGGGCGGAGCCCCGTATCTCCAGCCCACCGAGCAGCCTCATCGTGGCTGCGGTGATCTCGTCGACGGCACGGTCGAACACCTCCCGGTTGTGTGCTGCGGGCGCCCGGAAGCCGGACACCTTGCGCACGTACTGAAGGGCCGCGGCCCGCATGTCCTCCTCGGTGGCCTCTTCGGGGAGTGCGGGCGGGCGAAGGGTCTTGATGCTGCGGCACATGATTCCAGTGTGGACCGCGCCACTGACAACGGCCCGGTGCCGGCGCTCAGACCACGGGCTCGGAGCGGTCGGTGCAGAGCGCCCAGATGACGAAGACGTCGATGGCGATGGTGACGATGGCCCAGACCGGCGTGTACGGGAGCCACATGAAGTTGGCGATCAGGTTCAGCGAGACGAGGGCGATGCCCACGGCCCGGGCCCAGGTCGCACCCTTGAGGATGCCCCAGCCGACGAAGATCAGGACCACGCCGAGGACGAGGTGGATCCACCCCCACGCGGTGACGTTGAACTTGAAGACGTAGTCGTTGACGGCCGCGTACACGTCGTTGGTGGCGATCCCCGCGACACCCTTGATGACCCCGAGGACACCGTCGACGAGGAGCAGGAAGCCGGCGAACAGCGTTCCGCCGCCGGCCCACGGGCTGCCGACGCCGTCGGGGGCGGACGCGGCGGGGCGCGAGGACCCGGGTGTAGGTGCGGTGGGCTGGGACATGAGGACTCCTTGGCCGGGACAGGCACGGACACCTGCCGTCTCGAGCTGCGCTGATGGTGCGCGCAGATCAGCTTCGACGTTCCTCCCGACCGTCCCGGCCGACCACCTTGACGCACCCGTTCGGGTGACGTCCGACGGCGATCACTCCCAGGTGTCGAGGTCCCCGCCACGCCATTCGATCAACCCCGGCCGGTCCAGCTCGACGGCCTGGTCGGGCCCCGGCGCGAACCCGGCGGCCCGCAGCAGCGCGGCCACCTCTCCGCGCCCGTGCGCCACCCCCACGATCTGCCCGTGCACGGTGACCCGCCGCGCTCCGGACGCGGAGGGCGGGTAGACGATCACGGGGGGATGCGCGGCCATGCTTACACCGTGCCCTGGCGACTGCCGGCCCGCATCCCGGAAGAACGCACGCCCCCGCACAGCGCCCCACGCACACCCGGCTCCCCTCTACCGCCCTACTCCTACCCCTACCCCTCCACCGCCCTACGCCCAACGCCCTACGCCCTACCGCACGAGCAACAACGCCTCGGAACCCACCGGCCGGAACCCGGCGGCCTGGAACGCCCTGATACTGCGCGCGTTGCCCGCCGCCTGCTGCGACCAGAGCGGCTCCCCCTCGGGCACCAGATGCCGGGCAGCCGTGGCCAGGGCCCGCCCGAGCCCCCGGTGCCGGGCGCCCTCCTCCAGTTCGACGGCGACCTCCCAGCGCCCCGCCACCCCACGTCCGAGGACCAGCACCCCACCGTCGACCGCCCACATCCGCACCCCGTCCCGCCGTCGGCGAGCGCTCACGACCCGGGGGTGGACCGGATCGGTGATCTCCCGCAGCTCCAGCGGAGGATCACCGGGAAGAGCGGACGCGACGGTGAGCAGGTCGATCGTGTCGGTGGTCCGGCCGGTCCGTTCCAGGAGCGCGTTCAGGAAGCGCGGATGCATGGTGGCGGCGAGCGCGTCGCAGTCCGTGGAGCCGAGGGTCGCACGGACCCACGCGGGGTCCTCGTCGGTGAACACCACCGAGTGCGCGGTGAAGGCGATCACCCCCCAGTCCCGCCCGCTCGGCGCCTCCACCACGGTGGTACGCCCGTCCGGCACCGGAAACCGCCCGCCCGCGGCCCGGTCCAGAATCTCCGCAAGGCTCTCCCCCATCAACGACCACCCTCTCCCCGTCCCGCTCCACCGCTCCGACTGCCGCACCCATCATGGAGTACGGCTACCGGCCGGGCCGCACCCCACCGGCACAGCCCACACACGTGGTAGCCGCCGGCCGCACCTCCAGCCGCGCCGCCGGAATCGGCTCCCCGCACCGCTCGCACCGCCCGTACTCACCGGCCTCCAGCCGTTCCACGGCGAGGTCCAGCGCGGCCAAGTGCTCGCGCGCCTGCGTCAGCAGGGCGGCGACATGGGCCCGCTCGAAGGCGGTGCTCGCACCCTCGAGGTCATGCTCGTCGTCGACGGCCACCAACGCGTTCGCCTCGACGATGGCCTCGAAATCGCGGCTCAACGCATCCATGCGCTCACGGGTGGCGCCGCGTTCGGCCAGCAGTCGCTGCCGTACGTCCTCGCGCTCGGGCGGAAGGTACGGGTCGCCACCGGTCTCCTGGTCCACTCCCTCCTCAACACCGGCCCGGAAGCGCCCATTCCGCCCACTCCCCGGTCTCCCCCGGACCGCCGGGGGCGGCATCGCACGACGAAGGCCCCGACCGTGACGGTCGGGGCCTTCGTACTTCGCACTGGTGGGCGCGGACGGTTTCGAACCGCCGACATCTGCTTTGTAAGAGCAGCGCTCTACCCCTGAGCTACGCACCCGTGGAGGAGACAACAGCGTACATGGACAGGGGCCCTGGTCATAAACAGATAGGACGGCCCGAACCGCCGGTGCGGGACCGGGCGAGACCGGCGGGACCGAGCGGGACCGGGGGAGACCGGCGGGACCGAGCGGGACCGGGGGATAACCCCACCCCGGAGACGGTAGCGGTCCGGATGCCGTCGCAGGGGTGCCGGTACATACGGTTGGCAGTACGCACCGGCGGCGACGACCGGTGACACCGCGCAGCCGTCATTCCTGGGGGACCGATCACCGTGGACATCCGTATCAGCGCACCGATCCGCAAGCGGCGCAGGGTTCCCGGCCGTGCAGTCGGCGTGGGGGTCGGGGGCGCGCTGGTCGCGCTGGCTCTCACCGGGTGCGGGAGCGCCGATGTCGATGACGCGCCCGTGGAGCGCAAGACCTTCGCGCTGAAGGGGAAGACGCTGACCATCGACGCCGAGGACTCCACCGTGACCCTGGTGCCGGCCGATGTCCGGGAGGTCGAGGTGGAGCGGCAGGTCGACGGGTGGGTGGTGCTGGGCAGCGGGCCCGATCCCGTCTGGAAGATGGAGAACGACACCCTCACGCTCCGGGTGAAGTGCGACGCCATGATCAACAACTGTGCCGCGCGCCACGAGGTGAAGGTGCCCCGCGGGGTGACCGTGGCGGCCGACGCGGACAACGGCCGGGTCACCGCCGTCGGGTTCGACACCCCGCTGCGGCTCTCCGCCGACAACGGCGACATCGTCGTGCGGGACTCCGGCGGGCCGCTCGACCTCAAGAGCGACAACGGGTCCGTCCTCGCCGAGCGGATAGGCACCAAGTCCGTGGTCGCCCGCGCGGACAACGGGGAGATCCGGCTCGGGTTCAGCGGTGTGCCCGACCTCGTGGACACGGTCAGTGACAACGGGAGCATCGTCATCGACCTGCCGCAGGGCGGACAGGAGTACGCGGTGAACGCGAGCGCCACCAACGGCGAGGTCAGCATCGGGGTGCCGCGCAGCGAGAGCAGCACCCATGTGGTGAAGGCCCGCAGCGACAACGGCGAAGTGAAGGTGCGAACCGCGAACTAACGGGCTCGTGTGTTCGTCCTTACCTGGTGGGAGAATGTACCGGGCAGGGGCGGAACAGCACGGGAGAGGGATGTGACGGCGACACACACGCGGCCGGAGGCAGGAGCGGGTGGGAGTTCCGCCGTCGAGAAAGATTCGGGTGCCCGGGGCGGGAGCGCTCCGGGGATACGCCAGGACCACCTGGGCCGTGGAGACCGGGGCGACCGGGCCCCGGCCGGGCAAGGTGGCCGTGCGGCCCCGGGCAGGCAGGGTCACCGTTCGGCGGGGCACGGCGTGCGGGACGCCCTGGCCCTGGTGCTGCTGCCCCTGCCTCTCCTCGTCGCGGCTCTGCCCGTCGCCTTCGCCGGGGGCGGCACGCGGCGGTGGTTCGGCGGGCGGGGGGAGAACCAGCGTGCCGAGGCCCAGGCGGCCAGGGACGCGGCGGCGGAGGCCTTCTACGAGCTGGACACCGCCCAGCGCGATCTGAGGATCTCCATCGAGACGATCAACGCCGTGGACAACTCCCCGCGCGGCCGTAAGGCAGCGGAGGACTTCGCGGCGCTGGGGCGGCGGATCGACGAGGTCAGCCACGCCTACATCACCGCCGTCGACAGCCATGACCTGGACCGGGACGACCTGGAGCCCTCCGTCGCCTCCCGCGCCCGCACCGAGCTGACCCGGGCCAAGGACGACCTCGTACGGGTCAAGGGCGAGCTGGACCGGTTCGGACAGGGGCTCGGGGCGCTGCTGGGCAGTGCGGAGACCCAGCTCGCCCGGCTCGCCCCGGCCGTGGAGCGGGCCCGGCAGGCGCTGCTCGGCGCGAGCAACGCGCTCGACGCCGTACGGGCGGCGGGGCTGCGCGCGGACGAGCTGGCGGCCCGGCTCGCCGCCCTCGCCCCGGAGCTGACCAAGCTCAACCAGGGCGCGGGAAAGCACGGTGTCGCCGAGACGCTCCAGCGGGCCGATGTGGTCCTGCGCGATGCGGAGGCCCTGCGGGCGGAGGCGGAGCGGCTGCCTGAGCGGGCCGCCGAGATCGACCGGCGACTGGTGTCGCTGCGGACCCGCGCCCAGGCCCTGACGACCCGGACGGGCTCGGTGGAGCCGGTCCTCAGTGAGTTGCGGCGGCGGTTCTCGGCCGCCTGCTGGCAGGACCTCCAGCCGGTGCCGGAGCAGGCTGCCGTCAACGTACGGCAGGCCGAGGAGAAGCTCGCGGAGGCCGCGAAGGCGCGCGACGAGCAGCGCTGGGCGGACGCCACTTCCCGGCTCTCCACGGTCCGCGCCCTGCTCAATGCGGTCGATGAGGCGGTCTCCGCCGCCGGGGACCGGCTCCAGCGGCTGGACGCCGTGGCGAAGGACCCGCAGCAGGAGATCGAGCGGACCCGGTTCGCCGTGCGGGACGCCCAGCGCCTCGCCATGGCCGGCCGCCACACACCCGACCCCCGGCACGCCCGCCCCCTGGACGACTCCGTGGCCCGGCTGGACCGGGCCATCGCCGGACTGGAGGGTCGCCACCCCGACTACTGGCATTTCCTGACCGAGACCGAGGCCGTACGGCAGACCGCCGCCCGGGTCGTCTCCGACATCCGCGAGGAGCGCGGGAGCGGGGGCTGAGCCCACGCCGACGCGGTAGCCCTCAGCGGGCGGAGTCAGTCCTCAGCGGGCGGGCTCGGGGCCCGCACGGTTGCGGAAGGGCCGACGCGTGAGTGGGGTCGGGTCGGCGCCGTCACGGGAGGCCGAAGCGGCGGCGCCCGGGTCCCTGCTGCCGCGGGGGCCCGGGAGCAGGGGCCTTGAACCCGCCCCGACGCGGAAGTCCGAGGCGGCGGGGGCCGGGCCCGCGCTCCTGCGGGAGGCCGAGGCGGCGAGGGGCCGACCCCGGTCGGTTGCGGGAGGGCGTAGCCGTCGGGCGGGGATGGCTCTAGCCTGTGGCCATGCCTCGCTATGAATTCCGCTGCCGCACCTGCGGCGACACGTTCGAGCTCAGCCGTCCCATGGCCCAGTCCTCGGACCCGGCCTCCTGCCCGGCCGGGCACGACGACACCGTCAAGCTGCTCTCAGCCGTGGCCGTGGGTGGCGCCGCCGCGTCCGCCCCCGCGCCGCCCGGCGGAGGCGGAGGCTGTTGCGGCGGCGGTTGTTGCGGCTGAGCCGGAACGGCCCGACAGCAGGGCCCTGCGCTACTTCCTGCGGGCCAGCGTCAGGCCGTCCGCGACCGTGAGCAGCACGGTGTCCATCCGGGCGTCGGCGGCCGCGTGGTCGTTGAACTCCTTGATGGCCGCCGTCGGCCCGGTCGCCTCCGGGTCCGTGACGCCACCGTGGAAGAGCACGTTGTCCACGGCGATGAGACCGCCCTGCCGCATGCGGGGCACCAGCTCCTCCCAGTACGCGATGTAGCCGCCCTTGTCCGCGTCCAGGTAGGCGAGGTCGATGTGCGGCTCGGGCTCCATCGCGCGCAGGGTGTCCAGGGCCGGGGCGATGCGCAGGTCGATCCGGTCCGCGACACCCGCCTTCTCCCAGGCCTCGCGCCCGTACGCCGTCCACTCCTCGGAGATGTCGCAGGCGATCAGCCTGCCGTCGGCGGGCAGCGCCTGGGCCATCGCCAGGGCGCTGAAGCCGGTGAACGTGCCGACCTCCACCACATGCCGGGCGCCCACCAGGCGGACCAGGAAGGCGAGGAGCGGCGCCTGTTCCTCGGCCGACACCATGCCCGCGTGGTCGGGGAACCGGGCGTAGGTGGTCTCCACCAGCTCCCGCTGGACCGGGTCGAGCGGCGGGTTGTGGGCGAGCATGTACGCGTACAGCTCGGCCGTGATCGTGGTTTCGTTGCCCTTCGTCATGCCCTCAGCCTCGCCCACCCCGCGCCCCCGCGCAGCTGAAAGCGGCCCGGACCCCGCCGGGGCCCTACGCGGTCGGGGCGGCGGCCAGGAAGCGGCGCAGGATCTCCTCCCCCGCCGCCCCGCCCCGCTCCTCCAGCGCCACCACGTGCGGGGCTCGCCAGTCGTGGTCGGCCAGTTCGCCGTGGCCGGGGCGCCAGCCGAGGTCGGCGGCGAGCAGCAGGTCCGCGTCGAGGAGGGAGTCCCCGGCGGCGAAGGTGCGGGTGGCGCCGGTGCGGCGGGCGACCTCGTTCATGGCGGCGCTCTTGGTGAGCGGCACGGGGACCGCGTAGATCTTGCGGCCTTGGAGGGAGACCGTCCAGCAGCGCTCCGCTGCCCACACCGCCAGCTCCTTCACCCACTCCTCGGGCAGCAGGGAGCGCTCGACGACCAGGTAGGCGAAGAGGTTCTCGGCCACCCGTTCCTTGAGGAGCCAGGCCGGGTCGGCGGTGGCGGCGAGGTGGGCGCGGATCTCGGTGAGGGGGGCGCACTCGTCCGCTATGCGCGCCTCCACCCGCTGCTGCCAGTCCCGGTCGGAGACCCCGTCGACCAGGATGTGGCCGCCGTTGGCGCAGATCGCGTACCGGGGGGCGGGTCCGGGGAGATGGATGCGGTGGTACTGCTCGCGGGTGCGGGTGGTGGTGGGGACGAAGACCGTGGCGCCCGCCAGCTCGGTGAGGAGGGCGGCGGCCGTCTCCGTCATGTACGAGAGCGGCTTGTGGCCGTACACCTCGACGCAGAGGAGCCGGGGCGCCTGGGCGTCCGGCATGGACAGGTCGAGCGAAGCCGCCGAGTAGATCAGCGTACGGTCGAGGTCGCTCGCCACCAGAGTGGCCGGTGTCGTCTCGTTCACGCGCCCTGTACCGCCTTGCCGTCCGCGCCCGTCGCGCCGCGCGTGTAGCGGGGGTGGATGAGACCGACACAGCTGTACGGGAGGTCGTCGACCTCCTCGACCGGGACGCCGCGCTGTTCGGCGAGCAGCCGGATGTGCTGGAGGTCCGCGTCCGCCCCGCGCCTGGCCAGGATCTTCCAGGGGACCCGGCGCAGCAGGACCCGGGTGGTCTCGCCCACGCCCGGCTTGACCAGGTTGACGTCGTGGATGCCGTACTCCTCGCTGATCCGCTCGACGGCCGCCCAGCCCTCCCAGGTGGGGGCCCGGTCGGCGGCCAGCAACTCCTTGGTGGCGGCGTCCACTTCGTCGGCCACCTCGTCGAAGCGCGCGGCGACGGTGTCGAGGAAGCGGCCCGAGACGTCGGACTCCGCCAGCTCCCGGTAGAACTTCCCGCCGTGGAAGTCGTTCGGCCCGACCAGGTCGGCGCGGAGCACCGTACGGGAGATGAGGCCGGAGACCGTGGAGTTGAGGCAGGCCGAGGGGATCAGGAAGTCCTCGCGGGTGCCGTAGGTACGGACGCAGCCGCCGGGGTCCGCCAGCACCGCGATCTCCGGGTCGAAGCGCCCGGCGCCGCCCGCGCCTGTGGAGCCCCGGGCCGCGGAGCCCGCGGCCGTGACCGGGCCCCCGGGGGCCGCGGGCTCCTCCCGCTCGAACTCCTCCAGCGCCGCGGCCAGTTCGCGGGTGATCGCGCCCTTGCCCGTCCAGCCGTCGACGAACACCACGTCGGCCGGGTCGTGGTGGGCGGCGAGCCAGCGGAGGGCGGTGGCGTCGATGCCCCGGCCCCGGACGATGGAGATCGCGTAGTGCGGCAGGTCCAGTCCGTGGCGGTGGCGGGCCCAGCGGCGCATCAGGACCCCCACGGGCGTTCCGGCGCGGGCGAGCGAGACGAGGACCGGGCGCGGGCCGCGTTCGGCGAGGACCGTCTCGGTGACGGTGCCCACCGCACGGGCGATGCGCGCGGCCGAGGCGTCCAGGGCGGCCGTGAACAGGGCCTGGTACTCGGCGCTCGGCTGGTACTCCACGGGCAGCGACTCCGCGTAGTGCGCGCCGCCGCTCTGGATCGCCTCCTCGCGCTCCTCGGTGGGCGCCTCCAGCTGGGTGTCCGAGAGGTCCTGGAGCAGCCAGCCGACGTCCTCGGGCGCGTAGCTGGAGAAGTCGGGGCCGCGGAGGGGCTCGGGCAGCACGGAGGGCTCCTGCTCGTGGTGGGGGGCGGTCGCCGGGGTGTACGAGGGGACGACCGCGAGGAGTACGTGGCCGGTGTGGGCCGCCAGACGGGCCAGCAGCCCGTCGGGGGCGTGCAGCTCGGGGGTGTCGGCGGTGGAGTCGACGACGGCGACCACCGCGTCGAAGCCCGCGCCCGCCACGTTGTACGCGTACCGGTCGCCGGGGCCGTCCGCCGGGTCGTCGTGGGCCGGGAAGACGAGGCGCGTGCGTATCGCGTAGCCGGGGTCGTCGACGGCGAGGACCGGGGAGCGGGTGGTGGTGGAGAAGCGGACATCGACGTGCGTGCCCAGCGCCTCTTCCAGAGCGGTGCCCAGGCGCAGCGGCGCGTACATCAGCTCCTCGAAGCCGAGGACGAGGACCCGGCGGGGCTCTGGCCCCAGCGCGGCCGCGATCCGCTCCGCCATGCCCGGGAGCGCCGCTTCGAGCGCCGCCCGGTGGGCCGGGGTGAAGCCGTGCCGCCCGCCGTCCGGGACACCTGCGGGCCAGCCGAGGTCGACCCGGGTGGGGGGAGCGGATTTCCGGGGGGCCTCCCCGGACCGGCCCGCGCCCGCGCTTCCGCCGGCCTGCCCGCCCGGGGCGTCCGCCTGCTCCGCCTCCCGCTCCGCGACCAGCGCCCGGCCGTGTTCCAGGACGCCGTCCGGCAGGGACACCGTTCCGGCGGCGCGGGTCACCAGGTCGACGCGGGCGCCGATCTCGGCGGCGAAGGCGGTCAGCCGGTCGCGGTCGGCCGACGAGCGCATGTCGACGAGCGCGACGATCACGTACCGCTCGCGCGGGTGCAGCTCGTGCAGGGCGCGGATCGTGTTCAGGACCGTGTTGCCGGTGGAGAACTCGTCGTCGACCAGCACCAGGGCAGCGGCTCCGTCCCCCGCGAACAGCCCGGGGTCCTCCGGCAGCAGCAGGTGCGAGGTGGCGTGCGAGTGGGCCTCCTCGAAGCCGCCCGCCGGGGCGGTGCCCGCGACCGGGCGCCGGGTGGAGTGGAGGTACGGGGCGTCCCGCAGGCCGTCCGCGACGGCGTGGCCGAGACCGGTGGCCGTCTCCGCGTACCCGAGGACCACCGCTCGGCGGGCCTCCTCCGTGCCGAGGAGGGCCCGTACACGCTCACCGAGCCCGTACCCCGCCCCGTACACGACGGAAGGGTGCTGCGGCACATGCTTGCCCAGCACGTTGGAGACGAGCAGATGGGCCCGCTTGGGGTTGCGCCGCAGGGCGAGGCCCAGCAGCTCCCGCAGCTCGCCGTCGCCCTCCAGGGCCACGCCCAGCCGCTCGGCCACCCAGTCGCCCGACCACACCACGTCCACGGTCTCTTCTCTCCTCACGCGCCCGCTCATCGAACGCGCGCTCACTTCGCCAGGCCGGCGGCCAGCAGGTCCACGAAGCCGACGTCGGCCCCCGCCACGCCGAACACCTCGGCCCGCCGGAGCGTGTTCTCGGCCCAGGCCCGGTGGGGCTTCACTTCGTTCATCTTGTTCGTGTACGCCGAGCGCAGCACCCCGCCGCCCCCGCGCTCGGGGCGCAGGATGTCCTGCGCGTCGGTGAACTCCTCGTGGCTGACCACGGACAGCGCGTGGACGGGTGCCACGTGCGACGGGTGGATGCAGGTCTTGCCGAGCAGGCCGTTGGCCCGGTCCAGCTCGATCTCCCGCAGCAGTCCGTCCAGGTCGTGCTCGATGAGTGCCGTACGCAGCTCCTCGGCGCTGCCCTCCAGGAAGGGGCTGCGGCGCAACTGGGGCTTGAACATGCGCTCCTGGCGGCGGAAGTACTCCCAGACCGGGCCGGTGATCGTGAAGCCGGTGCCGTCCGCCCGGCCCAGCACGTTGACCACGTCCGCGATGACGGAGCCGACGATCTGGACGTCGTACGCCGTCATGTCGGGCGCGCGGCGCAGCCCGTAGGCCGAGCAGAAGTCGGTGACGCCGAGCCGCAGGGCGAGCACCCGGTCCCGGTACTTGTCGACGCAGCGCGCGATGCCCTGGAGGACCTCGCCGCGCGTCTCCAGGTGGAGCAGCTCGGGCGATTCGAGGACGGGCATGGCGAACAGCCGCTGCCCGGAGGCCGCCTCGGCCTCCGCCAGGGCCTCCAGGAAGAGGGATCCACGCTCCTCGGTGAATTTGGGAAGTACAAAACCGGACAGTGTCCGGGCGGAAGGGCCGAGGCGGGCGACCAGGTCGGTGATCTGGCCCGGTTCGCGGACCCGGACGAAGAGGAGCGGCAGTCCGGCGCCCGTCGCGTCCCGCTCTGCGAGCTCGGTGAACTGCCTGATCAGGTTGGCCTCGGCGCCGACCACCTCGGCGTCGTCGATCGAGTCCTCCAGGCACAGCACCATGGAGACGACCCCGCGCCCGGCCTGCTTCATCACGTCGTCGGCCAGGGTGGGCCGGGTGGCCGGGGAGTAGAGCGTGGCGCCCAGCGCGACGGAGAGCAGACTCGCGGGCGAGTCCGCGCTGAACTCACACGGTTCCCGGAAGAACAGGCCCTCCCGGGCAGCGGGCGACATATACCCGAAGTGACGCATGAGTTTCCCCCGAACTGCCTGACCGGCCGGACAACGTGTGGCCGGTAATAGTACGTACGGACGAGTGTCAACAGTTCCCGATGGACATGAATTTCCGGTTGCCCGCCCTTCACCGGGGCTCTGCTCGCGGTACCGTTCCGCCCCTTTGCCCTCCCCGCCCCTCGTCGCCCCCTCCTCCCGCCGCCCCCGCGCCCGCGCGAGGCAACCGCGACAGAACCGGGTCTTTGCCGCCCCCGCGTTGTCCGCACGTGCCGCCAGCAGGCAGGATGACGCCCATGACGCACACGATGCTGAAGGGCTCGAACGTCCAGGTCGACGCCATGGCCGTACGGGCCGTGCTGCGCTGGACGCCGGGGGCCGACGTCCCGGACGTGGACGCCTCCGCCCTGCTGCTCGGTTCCTCCGGCCGTGTGCGGTCCGACGAGGACTTCGTCTTCTACAACCAGCCGCGCCACCCCTCCGGGCTGGTCCGGCGGCTGCCGAAGCGCAGCGTCCCCGAGGGGCTCACGGACACGATCGAGGCGGACCTCGGCGCGCTCGACGGTTCGGTGGACCAGGTGGTCATCGCCGCCTCCTCCGACGGCGCCGCCTTCGCGAGCGTGCCGGACCTGCGGATACTCCTCTTCGACGCGGCGTCCGCCGACGGGGAGCCGCTGGCGGTCTTCGATGTGCGGCCGGAGACCGGTGAGGAGACCGCGATCATCTGTGGTGAGCTCTACCGGCGCGGCGAGGGATGGAAGTTCCGGGCGGTCGGCCAGGGCTATCCGACCGGGCTGATCGGGCTGGCCACGGCCTTCGGGATCTCGGTCGACGACTCGGAAGCGGCGGAGGCCGGGGCGGGCGGGGCCGATCCCGGTTCCGGTGGGTCCGGTTCCGGTGGGGCCGATTCCGGGTCCGGAGCCGGTGGGTCCGGCTCCGCAGCCGACGGCAGGGGTTCCGGTGCGGCGGGCACCGCTGAGGAGCCCCCGGCACCCGCCGTGCCGAGCGCTGACTCCCAGGCCACCGTCCTGCACCGGCAGCCCGCCTACGGCTACCCGCCGCCCGTCGCACCCCCGGCCGCCCCGCCCGCTCCCGCCGTGCCCGCGCCGCAGCCCGCGTACGGCTATCCGCAGGGGGCCGGGGCTCCGCCCGCCTACGGCTATCCGCAGCCGGCGGTGGCCGCGGCTCACGCGCCCGACCCGCACTTCGTCCTGCCTCCGCAGGGCCCGCAGTTCATCCGGACCTGAGTCCGAGCCCGGAGTGGCCCTGGGAGCGTCGGCCCCGTACGAAAGGCACGGAGAGGCGCGCTCAGGTCCGTGACTTGTAGCCCCGCCCCCACTGCATGCCGTAGCCGTAGAGCCGGTCCAGCTCGGACTGGAAGCCGTAGACGAACTTCACCTCGCGCCGCACGATCAGCTCGTCCTTGACGTTCTCCACGGTGAAGACCGCGCAGGAGCGGGCCTGCGGCGCGCGCTCGTCGAGTTCGATCTCGATCCGGGGGCCGTTGCCCGGGTAGAGCGTGATCTTGGCGTGCGTACGGTCGAACGCGGGAGTCCGGTCGTAGATGTAGACGAAGAACAGCAGCCGCTTGAACTGATCGCGCTGGTCGAGGTTGACGTAGACCGTCTCCCCGGAAGGGGCGCCGAACCGGTCGTCGCCGCTGAGCCGGATGTAGGGCGGGCTGTTCAGGTCGCCGATCAGATTGCCCAGCGGCTGCACGACCCCCTTGGTGCCGTCCGCCAGCTCGTACATGCAGCCGAGGTCCAGGTCGACGTTGACGACGCCCTGGGTGTGCGCCTGGACCACCTCGGGCTGGAAGAGCTTGAGGGGGCGCCTCAGTCGGCCGCTCTGGCGCGAGCGGCCCTCGATGTCCGAGGTGCGCATCCGCCAGGAGAGGTTGACGCGGAGGTTGCCCGAGAGCGGGCCCTGTTTGCTGAGGGAGACGGTGGCATTGCGTTTCGAGAGCGTGATCGCGCTCGATGTGCCGCTGCCCGCGTCGAACTGTGCCGCGCGCGTCGGCCACAGGCCGTCGAAGAGTCCCATCCCAACCCCCACCTGTCCGGCCTCTCGGCCTGCCCACCTGTCGGCCTGTCGACTTGTCGATCCGCACTCGTCGTACCCGCCGTACTCGTCTGTCCGCATACCGCCGCGGGGCGGCCCCCGGGTCGGGTCCGGGGGAATCCCGGAGAGCCTTCGCCGTGTGGGCCGCCCCGCAGAGAGCGTTCCTCAATCCCTACCGGGTCACACCCCGGAGTGGACTTCTGCCTTGGAACCGGCGCTCCCTCCGGCGTCCCCGCTGCTTCCGCCCAAGGCAGCGATGGCCTTGTTGCGGCGGAGCGAGGACCAGAAGGAGAGGCCGATGAGGACGACACCGATCAGACCGGTGATGATCTCGTTGATCTCGTACTGGATGGTGACCAGCAGGATGACGGCGAGGGCACCGATCGCGTAGTGCGCACCGTGCTCCAGGTAGACGTAGTCGTCCAGGGTGCCCTGGCGGACCAGGTAGACGGTGAGCGAGCGGACGTACATCGCGCCGATACCGAGGCCCAGGGCCATCAGCACGATCTCGTTGGTGATGGCGAAGGCGCCGATGACGCCGTCGAACGAGAACGAGGCGTCCAGGACTTCCAGGTAGAGGAAGAGGAAGAACGCGGCCTTTCCGGCGAGGGCCACCCCGGTGACCGGCTTGCCCGCCTTCTTGGCCAGCTCCTCGGCCTCCTGCTCCCGCTCCTCCTCCTCTTCCAGCTTGCCCTCGAAGAATCCGGAGAGCCCGCCGACGATCAGATAGGTGATCAGACCCGCGATACCCGAGAGCAGGACGGTCGACGTCTTGTCCACGTGGCCGCCACCGTGCTGGTGGGCGTGGGTCGCGAAGGTCATCGCGCTGACCAGCAGCACGACCAGCGCGACGCAGACCGACAGCATGTCGACCTTGCCGATCTTGGCGAGCGGGCGCTCGATCCAGCGGAGCCACTGGATGTCACGGTCCTCGAAGATGAAGTCGAGGAAGATCATCAGGAGGAACATGCCACCGAAGGCGGCGATCGCCGGATGGGCGTCCGTGACCAGTTCCTTGTACCTGTCGGGGTCGTTGAAGGAGAGATCGATGGCCTCGATCGGGCCGAGCTGGGCGCTCACGGCCACGATCACGACGGGGAACACCAGCCGCATACCGAAGACGGCGATGAGGATGCCGATCGTGAGGAAGATCCTCTGCCAGAAGGCGTTCATCTTCTTCAGGATTCCGGCGTTGATCACCGCGTTGTCGAAGGAGAGCGAGATCTCCAGGATCGACAGGATCGCGACGATGCCGAAAGCATGCCACCCCCCGTAGAAGAAGGCCGCGACCAGGCCGAGCGCGGTCACCGCGAACGACCAGCCGAAGGTTTTCAGGACCACTGGTACCTCATCGTGTTGTGTAAGGGTCTCCCCTGGTGCGAACGGGGTTCCCCCGCGCCGTGCGCGGCGTTATGAAACGTTGACGCCGAAGTCTAGAGCGATACCGCGCAGCCCCGACGCGTACCCCTGACCGACTGCACGGAATTTCCACTCACCCTGATAGCGGTACAGCTCGCCGAAGATCATCGCGGTCTCCGTGGAGGCGTCCTCGCTCAGGTCGTAACGCGCCAGCTCCTGGCCGTCGGCCTGGTTGACCACGCGGATGAAGGCGTTGCTGACCTGGCCGAACGCCTGGCCCCGGTTGTCGGCGTCATGGATGGAGACCGGAAAGACGATCTTGTCGCAGTGCGCGGGGACCTGGTCGAGACGGACGATGACCGACTCGTCGTCGCCCTCGCCCTCGCCCGTCAGGTTGTCGCCGGTGTGCTCGACGGAGCCGTCGGGGCTGGTGAGGTTGTTGTAGAAGACGAACCACTCGTCTCCGAGCACCCGGCCCGAGCGGCACAGCAGTGCGCTGGCGTCGAGGTCGAAATCGGCTCCGGTGGTGGAGCGTGCGTCCCAGCCGAGCCCGACCAGCACCTGGGTGAGGTTGGGTGCGACCTTGGAGAGGGAGACATTGCCTCCCTTGGCGAGCGTGACGCCCATGTGTGTCCTCCCCGAGTCGTGGAAACGCGGACGGGCGCTTTCGGACGCCCGCGCTCGGGCGCCCTAAAGCGCCCGGTTGAGCGCGTCCGGGGGACAACCGAGGGGGAGGAGGGGCAGAAGGGGGGGGTGAGGGCTCTCGGCCTTGCTCCCTTTGGGCGTCAC
>NZ_JBWKCM010000007.1:216579-268859 GCF_056436485.1 Streptomyces sp. NPDC043746
CCGTCCTGGGGGCCTCCAAACCCCGGGTGTGAAACCCTCCCAGAGCCACCGGGGGTGCGGCGCCGGACGGGGTGGTGCGGTGAGCGCCGCGCGCTCGGCACTGCGCGAAGGCCATGCGCTCAGCGCTGCTCGATGCCGCGTGAACGCCGCGCGTTCGCGGTCACCGGAGTGACCGGCGGCCTCAGACGTTGACGCCGAAGTCCTGCGCGATGCCGCGCAGACCCGACGCGTAGCCCTGGCCGATGGCGCGGAACTTCCACTCGGCACCGTTGCGGTACAGCTCGCCGAAGACCATGGCGGTCTCCGTGGAGGCGTCCTCGCTCAGGTCGTAGCGGGCCAGCTCGGTGTTGTCGGCCTGGTTCACCACGCGGATGTACGCGTTGCGGACCTGGCCGAAGCTCTGCTGACGGCTCTCGGCCTCGTAGATCGAGACCGGGAAGACGATCTTGTCGACGTCGGCCGGGACACCGGCGAGGTTCACCTTGATGACCTCGTCGTCGCCCTCGCCCTCACCGGTGAGGTTGTCGCCGGTGTGCTCGACGGAGCCGTCGGGGCTCTTCAGGTTGTTGAAGAAGACGAAATTGCCGTCCGTCGCGACCTTGCCCTCGGTGTTCGTCAGCAGCGCGCTGGCGTCGAGGTCGAAGTCACCGCCGGTGGTGGTGCGGGCGTCCCAGCCCAGACCGACGATGACCGCGGTCAGGTTGGGCGCGGCCTTGGTCAGCGAGACGTTGCCGCCCTTGCTGAGGCTGACTCCCACGAGTCCTCCAGTAGTTTTCTCAGGGGCCGGCAGACACCAGCGTCCCCGTCGTTCGTTGGCATCGGATCAACGATTGGATCCTAGTGACCGTTCCCGGCCGAACGGGCTTTTGGCCGGGCGCCACCGGAAGATCGCCTCAGAGCGCTTCGAGCGCCCTGATGTAGTCCTTCAGGTCACGCGCGTCCGGCAGCCCGTTGACCACGCTCCAGCGGACGGTGCCGTCCTTGTCGATGATGAAGGTGCCGCGCACCGCGCACCCCTTGTCCTCGTCGAGGACCCCGTAGGCCCGCGAGGCCTCGCCGTGTGGCCAGAAGTCGGAGAGCAGCGGGTATTCGAGGCCCTCCTGCTCGGCGAAGACGCGCAGGGTGTGGATGGAGTCGTTGGAGACGGCGAGCAGCTGGGTGTCGTCGTTCTCGAAGCGGGGCAGCTCGTCGCGGAGCGCGCACAGCTCACCCGTGCAGACGCCGGTGAAGGCGAACGGGTAGAAGAGCAGCACCACGTTCTTCCGACCCCGGAAGTCGGAGAGCCGCACGGTCCGGCCGTGGTTGTCCTTGAGTTCGAAATCCGGGGCCTGGGTGCCGACCTCGATCGCCATGGAACACGCTTCCCTTCGCCGCTTCCCGCTTCTCACGTCCCGCCGCCCGGGCCTGGGAGGCCCGTCCGTCCGGGTGACACCCACCCTACGCACGGCCGTACGGGCGTGGACGAAGGCCCCCGGCGGCGCCTGGGCGCGGCCGGGGGCCCCGGGTGGTCCTGCGAGTCGTTCAGCGCTTGGCCTTGGCCCCCTTGGGGGTGGCCAGACGGCTGCCCGTCCAGTCCTTGCCCGCGCTGATGCTCTTGGTCTGGGCGAGACCGGCCGTCTGGGCAGCCTCATTGATGTCGCTCGGCTCGACGTATCCGTCACGGCCGGTCTTCGGCGTCATCAGCCAGACCGTACCGCCGTCCTCGAGCAGACCGATGGCATCCACCAGCGCGTCCGTAAGGTCGCCGTCCTCGTCGCGGAACCAGAGCAGCACGACGTCAGCGACGTCGTCGTACTCCTCGTCGACGAGTTCCTGGCCGGTAGTGGCCTCAATGCCCTCACGGAGCTCCAGCTCGACGTCGTCGTCGTAGCCGATCTCCTGGACCACCTGTCCGGGCTCGAACCCCAGGCGTGCCGCCGGGTTGGTCCGCTCCTCCGCGTGGTCCGCGGTCGCGCTCACGGGATGCCTCCTGATCATGTCTTCGGAAAATGCTGCTGCCTCGCGCGTGCGCGGGGCGTAGGCCGTAGTCCACACGGGCCCGGCGAATCGCGCAAGTACCCGGCGTGCGAGACCGCCTAAACGGTGACGTTCCCTGCCACGTCACCGCAGGCTCCGGCATGTCTCCTCCGGGGCCTGGACCGGTCCCTCCGGGGCTCCACGAGGTCGCCCCATCCGTTTACGTCCTTCCTCAGCTTATGCCGTTTCGCTCCGCCAATCGGATTCGAACGGCCTTTGGGAACGCTTGGACGGGTTGGGCGTAAGGTTGCGGTTTGCCCGTACCCAGCCGCGTGGCGCCCATACTCGTGCCCTGCCGGAGAATTTTCGCGGCCTCGGGGTTACCCCACGGTAGAGATGACGTTCGGGCCTTCGCGGTAGCACGATGGAGGCGGCGCACACACAGTTGTCCCGGGGGTACGTTTCCCGTAACAGATCCCGCAGAGCACCACCGAACAGCGAAGGAACAGCGTGGCTTCCGGATCCGATCGCAACCCGATCATCATTGGCGGCCTTCCGAGCCAGGTCCCGGATTTTGATCCGGAGGAGACCCAGGAGTGGCTCGACTCCCTCGACGCCGCCGTCGACGAGCGAGGCCGTGAGCGGGCCCGCTATCTGATGCTCCGGCTCATCGAGCGCGCGCGGGAGAAGCGTGTCGCCGTGCCGGAGATGCGCAGCACGGACTACGTGAACACGATCGCCACGAAGGACGAGCCGTTCTTCCCCGGCGACGAGGAGATCGAGCGCAAGGTCCTCAACGCGACCCGCTGGAACGCGGCCGTGATGGTCTCGCGGGCGCAGCGTCCCGGGATCGGTGTCGGCGGCCACATCGCCACCTTCGCCTCCTCCGCCTCGCTGTACGACGTGGGCTTCAACCACTTCTTCCGGGGCAAGGACCACGGCGACGGCGGCGACCAGATCTTCTTCCAGGGGCACGCCTCCCCCGGGATCTACGCCCGCGCGTTCCTGCTGGACCGGCTGAGCGAGGCCCAGCTCGACGCGTTCCGCCAGGAGAAGTCGAAGGCGCCGAACGGGCTGTCCAGCTACCCGCACCCGCGGCTGATGCCGGACTTCTGGGAGTTCCCGACCGTCTCGATGGGCCTCGGCCCGCTCGGCGCGATCTACCAGGCGCGGATGAACCGCTACATGGAGGCGCGCGGGATCGCCGACACCTCCAAGTCGCACGTCTGGGCGTATCTGGGCGACGGCGAGATGGACGAGCCCGAGTCGCTGGGGCAGCTCTCCATCGCCGCCCGTGAGGGCCTGGACAACCTGACCTTCGTCGTCAACTGCAACCTCCAGCGCCTCGACGGCCCGGTGCGCGGCAACGGGAAGATCATCCAGGAGCTGGAGTCGCAGTTCCGGGGCGCCGGATGGAACGTCATCAAGCTGGTCTGGGACCGCTCCTGGGACCCGCTGCTGGCGCAGGACCGCACGGGCATCCTGGTCAACAAGCTGAACACCACGCCGGACGGGCAGTTCCAGACGTACGCCACCGAGACCGGCGCGTACATCCGGGAGCACTTCTTCGGTGACGACCCGCGGCTGCGGGACATGGTCAAGGACATGACCGACCAGCAGATCCTGCACCTGGGGCGCGGCGGCCACGACCACCGCAAGGTGTACGCGGCCTACGCGGCGGCCAAGGCGCACAAGGGCCAGCCCACCGTGATCCTGGCGCAGACGGTCAAGGGCTGGACGCTGGGGCCGAACTTCGAGGGCCGCAACGCGACCCACCAGATGAAGAAGCTCACGGTCGAGGACCTCAAGCGCTTCCGGGACCGGCTGCACATCCCGATCACCGACAAGCAGCTGGACGAGGGCTACCCGCCCTACTACCACCCGGGTCGCGACTCGGAGGAGATCCAGTACATGCACGACCGCCGCAACAGTCTGGGCGGCTACGTGCCGACCCGGGTGGTGCGTGCGAAGCCCCTGCCGCAGCCCGAGGAGAAGACGTACGCGGCTGCGAAGAAGGGTTCGGGTTCGCAGTCGATCGCCACCACCATGGCGTTCGTCCGCATCCTGAAGGACCTCATGCGGGACAAGGAGATCGGCAAGCGTTTCGTGCTGATCGCCCCCGACGAGTACCGCACGTTCGGCATGGACGCGTTCTTCCCGAGCGCGAAGATCTACAACCCGCTGGGCCAGCAGTACGAGGCGGTCGACCGCGATCTGCTGCTCGCGTACAAGGAGTCCCCGACCGGTCAGATGCTGCACGACGGCATCTCCGAGGCGGGCTGTACGGCCTCGCTGATCGCCGCCGGTTCGGCGTACGCGACGCACGGCGAGCCGCTGATCCCGGTGTACGTCTTCTACTCGATGTTCGGGTTCCAGCGCACCGGCGACCAGTTCTGGCAGATGGCCGACCAGCTCTCGCGCGGTTTCGTGCTGGGCGCGACCGCCGGGCGTACGACGCTGACCGGTGAGGGCCTCCAGCACGCGGACGGCCACTCGCAGCTGCTCGCCTCGACCAACCCGGCCTGCGTCTCCTACGACCCGGCCTTCGGGTACGAGATCGCGCACATCATGCAGGACGGGCTCCGCCGGATGTACGGCGAGGCGAACGAGGACGTCTTCTACTACCTCACCGTCTACAACGAGCCGATCCAGCACCCGGCCGAGCCGGAGAACGTGGACGTGGAGGGCATCCTCAAGGGTGTCTACCGGTTCAAGCGGGGCGAGGCGGGCGAGATCCCGGCGCAGATCCTCGCGTCCGGTGTGGCGGTCCCGTGGGCCGTCGAGGCGCAGAAGATCCTCGCCGAGGAGTGGAACGTCAAGGCGGACATCTGGTCGGCCACCTCCTGGAACGAGCTGCGGCGCGAGGCCGTGGATGTCGAGCGGTACAACCTGCTCCACCCGGAGGAGGAGCAGCGCGTTCCGTATGTGACGCGCAAGCTGGACGGGGCCGAGGGGCCGTTCGTGGCGGTCTCGGACTGGATGCGCTCGGTGCCGGACCAGATCGCGCGCTGGGTGCCGGGGACGTACCAGTCGCTGGGCGCCGACGGCTTCGGCTTCGCGGACACGCGGGGCGCGGCGCGCCGGTTCTTCCACATCGACGCCCAGTCGATCGTCCTCGCGGTACTCACGGAGTTGGCGAAGGACGGCAAGATCGACCGGTCGGCCCTGAAGACGGCACTGGACCGCTACGACCTCCTGGATGTGGCCGCGGCCGATCCGGGTGCGGCGGGTGGCGACGCGTAACCGCAGAGCTGCTGTACGCGGCCCGAGGGGCGGTGGCGCGGGTGCGCCGCCGCCCTTCGGCGTGTCCGGGCACCCGCACCCTGTCCGGCCCGACCCGGACGGCAGGCTCTAGTTCTCCCAGATCTTGAACGCGCGTACCTGGTAGGGGGTGCGGGGCACCCAGGTCCCGCCGCCCGGGTACGTCTCGAACTCGCCCGTCTCCCGGCACTCGGCCGACTGGTAGGTGGTGACGGGCCGTCCGGTGCGGTTGGCGAGGGACTGGGCGTCGGCGCCCTTGGGCAGCGGGGTGCAGCTCTCGATGTCGACGGTGGAGAGTTCGTACGTCTGCCGGGCGCCGGCGAAGTCGGGCTTCTTCCAGAGGCAGAGCCTCCCCGCCTCGCAGGTGCCGAGCCTGGTGTCCGGGGCCGGGTGCGTGCTGCGCGCCAGGGAGCGGTCCTGGGCGAACGCCTGTGCCTGCGCCTGCGGGACGAGCGCGGTGAGTGCCGTGACGGCCAGGCCCGCGGCGAGAGCGGTCGTCCGGGAGGTGCGGAGCGTCCGGGAGGTGCGGCTGGGACGGGCGGTGCGAGAGGTGCGGGACATGCCGGTGCGGGGCGTGCGTGCTGTGCCGCTGGTGCGGGAAGTGCGGTCGGTACGGATCGTGCGCATGGTGGATCAACCCCCGTGGTCGTGCGCGCCGCCGGTCGTCGGCGGCTGCGCTGTCCTGACCACCCTGACCAGCGCGGCGGCGGGTGGGGAAGAGCGGACGGGCCACGCCACCCTGATAGGCGACAGCCCCGCCGAAAGGGTTCGGCAGGGCTGTCGCGTGTGCTGTGTTGACGGCGTACGGGGGTGAACCCCCGTACCGGGTGCGCTTCCTAGATGTGGCCCACTCCGGCGCCCGCCTCGGCGTTCTCGCCTCGCTTCGTCAACGTGGCGACACCGGCCGCGATGACGGCGACGACGCCCGCTACGGTGAAGGCCAGCCCCATGCCGGACATGAACGTGTCGTGGATGACCTTGCCGATCGCACCCACGGCCTCCGGCGTCATACCGGGGGCCGCGGAGATCGCCTCGACCGGGACCATGCCGAACTCGGCGGCCCTCTCCAGAGCCGGGTCGGGCGTGCCGGGCAGGCCCGCGTCCGACCAGTTGCCGGCGAAGTCGGAGCTGACCTTGGAGGACATGACCGCGCCGAGCACGGCGGTGCCGAGCGCGCCGCCGACCTGCATGGCGGCCTGCTGGAGGCCACCGGCCACCCCGGACAGCTCCAGTGGCGCGTTGCCGACGATGACCTCGGTGGCGCCGACCATGACCGGGGCGAGGCCGCAGCCGAGCAGGGCGAACCAGAGGGACATGGTGAACGTTCCGGTGGACTCGCTGAGCGTCGTCATGCCGAACATGGCGGTGGCCGTGCAGACCATGCCGCCGACCAGCGGGACGCGGGGGCCGAACCTGGTGATGAGCAGACCGGCGACCGGCGAGGAGACGATCATCATGGCGGTCAGCGGCAACAGGTGCAGCCCGCTGTCGACCGGGCTGAGGCCGTGGACACCCTGAAGGAAGAACGTCACGAAGAACAGGCCGCCCATGAAGGCGAACGCCATCAGCACCATGAGGATGGTGCCGGCCGTCAACGGGATGGAGCGGAACATCGTCAGCGGGACGAGCGGCTCGCGCACCTGCGTCTGCCAGACGCCGAAGGCGAGGAAGAGCACGAGTGCGAGGCCGAGGAAGACCCACGTCCAGACACCGCCCCAGCCCCAGGACTCACCGGCCTTGATGATGCCCCAGATGAGGGAGAACATCGCGCCGGAGAGCAGCAGGATGCCGAAGATGTCGAAGGAGCGCGGCGCGTTGGCGGCGCGGTGGTCCTTGAGGATCACCAGGCCGAAGACGAGCGCGACGATGCCCACCGGCACGTTGATGAAGAAGACCGACTGCCAGCTGACGTGCTCGACGAGCAGACCGCCGACGATGGGGCCGCCCGCGGTGGACGCACCGATGACCATGCCCCAGATACCGATGGCCATGTTCAGCTTCTCGGCGGGGAAGGTGGCCCGCAGCAGGCCGAGCGCGGCGGGCATCAGCAGGGCGCCGAAGAGGCCCTGGAGCACACGGAAGAGGATGACCAGCGCGATCTCGCCGGAGAGGCCGATCGCCGCGGACGAGAGCGCGAAGCCCGCGATGCCGATCAGGAAGGTCTGGCGGTGGCCGAAGCGGTCACCGAGCTTGCCCGCGGTGATCAGCGCGACGGCGAGGGCCAGCAGATAGCCGTTGGTGATCCACTGGACGTCGGCGAGCGTGGCGCCGAGGTCCTTCTGGATCGCGGGGTTCGCGATGGCGACGATCGTGCCGTCGAGCGCGACCATCATCACGCCGATGGCGACGGCGAACAGGGTCAGCCAGGGGTGGCCGCGAAGCCCCTTGGCCGCGGCGGGTACGGGGCCTTTCCCGGGCTCCCGCGGCGCCTTCTCGACGGTGGTCTGACTAGTCATACGCGGAGACTAGTGACAGCCACTGACAGTTGACAAACGCTTTCAGTAGTCAGTAGCTGTCGCGTAGCTCACAGGTAAGCTGACCTGGACAAACAAGCAGAAAGAGGACTCATACGTGACCCACGGGCAGAGCGCCGTGACCCGGCCCGGACTGCGTGAGCGCAAGAAGCAGCGCACCCGTGACGCCCTGCTGCGGGCCGCCCTCGAACTCTTCACCACCCAGGGGTACGAGCGGACCACCGTCGACGAGATCGTCGAGGCGGTCGACGTCTCCCAGCGCACCTTCTTCCGCTACTTCACGAGCAAGGAGGAGGTCACCTTCGCCGTGCAGGAGATCGTGGAGTCCCGCTTCATCGCGGAGCTGCGCCGCCGTCCCGCCCGCGAGGCCCCCTTCGAGGCCATGCGCGGCGCGGTGCTCTGCGCCTGGAACAGCATCGGCGAGGCGATCGAGGAGGTCATCACGGTGGACCTCCATATGCGGACCTACCAGATGATCGAGTCGACCCCCTCGCTGCTCGCCGCCCACATGCGGCGCGGGGTCGCCCTGGAGAACCAGATCGCCCGGCTGATCGCGGAGCGCGAGGGGCTCGATGTGGAGCGGGACCCGCGCCCCCGGGTCGCCGTGGCCGCGTTCTCCGGGGTGATGCGGGTGACCGGGCAGCTGTGGGGCCAGGGCCACGATTCGAGCGTGGAGGCCCTGCGCGACCTCACCGAGGAGTACCTGGACCAACTGGTCCCGGCCCTGGCGGGCGACTGGCGTCGGCCGGAGGGCGACGTGCCGCGACCGGCTGACGTGCGCGCAGCCGGGTGACCGGCCCCGCGGACGAGTGACGTGCACGCGGCCGGGTGATGTGCCTCACCTGGATCACAGTCGTCCGCGCCCGTCTCCTAGGGTGTGGCGCAGTGACTTCCTTCGACTCCTCCCCCACCCTGACCGCCTGGCGCGCGCTGCTCGCCGTGGCCGTCGTGTTCGTGATGCTGGCGACCACGGGCTGGTCCGCCGTACGGGACCGCCACGCCGAGGGGGAGCGGGAACTCGCCCTGGCCTCCTGGGCGCGGGACCGGACCGTGGGCCGTGCGCTGCCGGAGGTCGGGACGCCCGCCCACCGGATGGCCCACTTCTTCGCCACGCTCACCTCGGGGCAGCGGATCGCGCTGGCAGACCGGCACCCCTCGATCGTGGGGAATCTGAACGGCGCCCCGGTCACCCTGCGCTACCACGCCAACCGGCTGGCTCTGAAGCGCGCGGCGGCCGTGGAGCAGCGGCGCACGTACGACGAGGGGCTCACGGCACGCGGCCGCGACGAGGCGGCCCGGCGGATGCACCGCTTCCGGTCGATGCTCGCGAAGGACCGCCAGATCCTGGCCTTCGACCCGTCGGGCCGGGGCCGCGCCGCCGAGGTCTTCGGCGACCTGGACCGGGCCTCGCGGGTCTCCGTCGTCGTTCCGGGCGTCGACACCGAGTTGCTGACCCTGGAGCGGACCCGCCGCGTCAACTCCGCCCCCGTCGGCATGGCGAGGTCCCTGTACGGGGCGGAGCGCGCGGCCGCCCCCGGGACCCGTACCGCCGTCATCGCCTGGGCCGACTACACCGCCCCCGCCGGACTCGGCATGGACGCGATGCTCGGCGGGCTCGCGACGGAGGGTGCCGTGCGGCTGAACGCCCTGGTGGGGGCGTTGCCCGGCACATCCACGGTCGCCCTGTTCTGCCACAGCTACGGCTCCGTGGTGTGCGGTCTCGCCGCAGGCGAGACACCCCACCGGGTGGCCGACATCGCGGTCGCCGGGTCCCCCGGCATGCGGACCGAGAGCGCCGCCGGGCTGGACACCGACGCCCGGATCTGGGCGATGCGGGACCGGGACGACTGGATCGAGGACGTGCCGCACCTGGAGTTCGGGGGGATCGGCCACGGCGCCGACCCGGTCGACCCGGCCTTCGGCGCCCGGCTGGTCTCCGCGGCCGGGGCCTTCGGGCACAGCGGCTACTTCGAACCCGGCACCGAGAGCCTCGGCAACCTCGCCGCCATCGGAGTCGGCGCATATGGATCGGTCCGCTGTGCAAGCGCCGATGGCGCATGCCGCAGTGGTATTTCCGGTGAACGCGAGACCCGACGCGCGTAGAGCGGCATGACGAACCGATTAATGAGGACTTACGCCGAGGGGGGACGTGCGGGCCTGTGCCGCATACGATGAGGCACATGGGTGATGCGCTGGCCGGAATTCATGCCACCTGGGAGTTCGACACCGACTCCGTGCTCATCCGCTTCGAACGGGGTATCCGCACGCCGAAGCTCTTGCAGAGCCTGCGGGAGCGCCGCATCCCGCATGCTGCGCTGTCGTCGGTGACGCTGACCCCGGGCAAGCGGGACACGGTGGTGCTGCGTGCCGTCCCGAGACCAGGTGCCGACCCGCTCCTGGAAGCTGCCGCGGGGCAGCTCAAGGAGGGGTGCGACCCCTACCGCCTGGTGCTTCCGGCCGAGCGGGAGCTGCTCGCGGAGTACTACGCGCAAGAGCTGCGGTCCTGTCTGGGCCCCGCGTCCGACGAGCCCGCCGACCGTTTCCTGGTCGCCGCGCCCGAGGCGCCGATGCAGTTCAAGGCGTACGACGGGCGGGCCGGGTTCGACGGGGAGCGAGTCTCCTTCCGGTGGTTCTGGACGGGGGCCTCCAGCGCGAAGTGGAAGGCCGGGGACCAGACGTACCGGGTGAGCGAACTGGCCGGAATCGAGTGGCGCTCCCCCGAGGCCCTGGACGGCCACCTCCGCTTGCTGCCCCGGGACGGTTCCGAGGTCAGGGCCGCGGCGGACCAGGATCCGGCGGCCGTGCTCTTCGGTCTCGGCTACGGGCCGGTGCACGAGTCGCTGCCCTTCGCCGCCGCCGTACTGGAATCCGTACGCCGGACCGCGAGCGCGCCGGCCGTCCCGGCCCCGGTCCTGGTGAACGCCGGGCGGCGCGATCCGGCGGACATCGCCGAGCGGATACACCACCTCGGGGAGCTGCACCGGGCGGGGCTCGTGACGGACGATGAGTACAGCGCGAAGAAGGCGGAGCTGCTCGCGGAGCTGTGAGGTCCCTACCGGCCTGCGGAACCGCCGACGGAGCGCGGGGTCCCGTGCGGCTCCGTATCCGGGCTCGGGGTCGATCCGGGTCGGGGCCCGGGGTCGGGTCTGGGTCCGGGCTTGAGTCCGGGCCCGGGTCTGGGTTCGGGACCGGGTCTGGGTCCGGGCTTGAGTCCGGGCCCGGGTCTGGGTTCGGGATCGGGTCCGTTCGGTCACGACACCCCGTACCCCGGTATGAGGTGGGCCGGGGCTGGTTCGGGACCCTGGTATGACGTGCCGGTGGCGGTCGTCCTCCTAGGCTGGCCCGGTCATGTCCACTTCCCCCACCGAGCCGCCGCCCGCCGACGGCCTGCTGAGCGCCGCCCGCCGCAATCTGCGCGAGCTGGCCCACGGGCTGTCCCACGCCTCCCATCCCTCCACGCCGTTGCTGGCCGGTGCCCCGAAACTGTGGCAGCGGCTGCTCCCGTACGTCGTCGTCCTCGCGCTGACCGCGACCTTCATCCCGGTCACCATCACGGTCCTGACCTCGCAGTACGGCGTGCCGGGCGCGCTCGCCGGGGCGCTCGGCGTGGCGCAGGCGGCGCCGCTGCTGATGCTGGCCCACCGCCCCCTCCAGGCGTGGTGGATCATCTTCCCCGCCGATGTCCTGGGGGCGCTGGTGCTGCTGGCGCAACCCGCCGGTCGGCACGACAACTGGCCGTGGACCCCGCCGGTGATCGTCGCCTATCTCTTCCTGCTGCTGGCGCTCGGGCTCCGCGAGACACGGCGGACCGTGATCGCCGTCTGGGCGGTGACGGGCGCCGCCGGAGCCGCACTGCATCTGATCGCCCCGGAGCGCGGCAGTGGGAGCGCCCTGCTGCTGACCATCCTCGGCGCGGTGGTGCTGGTGATCGGCGGGGCGGTACGGGAGCGGGGTGTGGCGCAGCGCCGGCTCGCCGAGCAGGAGACGATCAGCGAGGCCGAGCGGGCGCAGCGCACACTGCTGGAGGAGCGGACCCGGATCGCGCGCGAGCTGCACGACGTGGTCGCCCACCACATGTCGGTGATCACCGTGCAGGCGGACTCCGCCCCGTATCGGATCGACGGGCTGCCGAAGGCCGCCGAGGAGGAGTTCGCGGCGATCGCGGCGGCAGCGCGGGAGTCGCTCGGCGAGATGCGGCGACTGCTGTCGGTGCTGCGGAGCGACGGTACGGAGGGGGACCGGGCTCCGCAGCCGGGCCTGGACCGGCTCCAGCAGCTGGTGGAGGCGACGGTGCGGGCGGGGCTGCCCGTGGAACTGTCGCTCTCCAAGGAGTTGGGCGAGGTGTCGTCGGCCGTCGACCTGTCGGCGTACCGGATCGTGCAGGAGGCGCTGGCCAACGTGGTGCGGCACGCGCCGGGGGCCCACACCCGGGTCCTCGTCGCGAGGGACATCGACCACCTCGTCGTACTCGTCGTCAACGGGCGCGCCGCCAGTCGCAGTTCACCGCTGGAGACGAGCGGGACCGGGCACGGCCTGGTCGGGATGCGGGAGCGCGTACGGTTGACCGGCGGCACGCTGGACGTCGGCCCGCTGCCGGACGGCGGGTTCCGGGTCGCGGCCCGGATACCGCTGCCCCCGGCCGCTCCACCGGCCGCGACCCCGCCCGCTCCACCCCCTTCGGAGGATCTGTGACCATCCGCGTGATCATCGTCGACGACCAGGCCATGGTGCGGGCCGGGTTCGCGGCGCTGCTGTCCGCGCAGAGCGACATCGATGTGGTGGGCGAGGCGGCGGACGGCCGGCGGGGCGTGGAGGTCAGCCGTCACCAGCACCCGGACGTGGTCCTGATGGACGTCCGGATGCCGGAGATGGACGGACTGGCCGCCGCACGCGAGCTGTTGAGCCCTCCGGTGGGTGTGGTGCACCGCCCGAAGGTGCTGATGCTGACCACGTTCGACGTGGACGACTATGTGTACGAGGCCCTTCGCGCGGGTGCCTCCGGGTTCCTGCTGAAGGACGCCCCGCCGACCGATCTGATCGCGGCGGTACGGGTGGTGGCAGCGGGCGACGCCCTGCTGGCGCCCTCCGTGACCCGGCGCCTGATCGCGGACTTCGCGGCACAGCGGCCTTCGGCGGTGACGCGCGGCAAGCAGGCGCTGCGGCTCAACGGGCTGACGCCGCGCGAGAGAGAGGTGCTGGAGCTGATCGCCCGGGGCCTGTCGAACCAGGAGATCGCGGAGCGGCTGGTGCTGGCCGAGCAGACCGTGAAGACGCACATCGGCCGTGTGCTGGCCAAGCTGGACCTGCGGGACCGGGCGCAGGCGGTGATCTTCGCGTACGAGTCGGGGCTGGTGACTCCGGGCGACGCGCGGGCGTAGCCCCGGGCCGGCAACGCGCGGGCGTAGCTCCGGGCCGGTAGGGGACGCCCGAGCATGGGTTCCGGTCCGGGATCCACTGTCCGGGATCCACTGTCCGGGATCCACTCCACCCCCTACCCCGGTAGCACCCTGGAGTACCCCGGTAGTAGACCGGAGTTGGCTCCCCGGTGTGACGCCCCCTCACCCGCCCTCTTCCTACCTTCCTCCCGGTCGCACCGATCGGTGCGACGGCAGAGAGGGAGGGCACGATGCGCCGATACGCGAGGACCGTGGCCGCACTGGCACTGGCCGCCAGCGTGGTGACGGGGACGGCGGGCTGGGTTTCGGGGGATGCGCAGCAGGCACTGACCGGTCCGCCGCCCGGCAGCGCGTCCTGGCGGGCGGACCGGACGCCGGGCGGTGAGCTGCCGGATCCGGAGCACTCGACCCCCGCCGAAGTGGCGTCCTTCTTCGCCGGGTTGAGCGACCAGGAGCGTCAACTCCTTCTCGTACGGCATCCGTCCGTCGTCGGCAACCTCGACGGCGCACCCCTGGAGCTGCGCTACCGCGCCAACTCCCTCGCGCTGGCAGCTGCCGACGATCCCCGCTACCGCTCGCTCGCCGCGCCCGGTCGGCAGATCCTCGCCTTCGATCCCCGCGGGCGCGGCCAGGTCGCCGAGGTCTTCGGGGAGCTGCGCACCGCGCGCCGGGTCTCGGTGGTGGTGCCCGGCTCCGACAACGACGCCGGGACCTTCGACCGGAAGGCCGCCGCCCACGGGGCCCCGCCCGGTGTGGCCAGGACCCTGCACGCGGCGGCCGGTCCGAGCACCGCCGTCATCGCCTGGGCCGGATACACCACCCCCGTCGGCGTCGGCATCGACGCCGCGACCGGGCGGCTCGCGGAGGCGGGGGCCGGGCGGCTGGAGCGGTTCACCGAGGGGCTGATCGCCGACGGGCTGCCCGAACCGGCCGTGTTCTGCCACAGTTACGGCTCGGTCGTCTGCGGGCTCGCCGCCCACCGCCTGCCCGCCACCGACCTGGTGGTCCTCGGCTCCCCCGGCATGCGGGCCGACAACGTGGACGCGCTGCGGACGCGGGCCCGGGTGTGGGCGGCGAAGGCCCCGGACGACTGGATCGACGACGTGCCGAGCGTGCGGTTCGCCGGGCTGGGCCACGGCACCGACCCCACCGACCCGGCGTTCGGGGCCCGCCGCATACCCGCCTACGACGCCGAGGGGCACACGGGGTACTTCGCCCCGGGTACGGAGTCGCTGCGGGTCTTCGCTTCGATCGCCCGGGGGTCCTCGGCGGAGGGTGCGGCCCGATGACGACGCACACGCACACGCTCACGCAGACGCGCGCGCACCGGCTCGCCACCCGGGTCGAGGCCGCCACCCCAGCCCACCGGGACCGGGCGATCGACGGGCTGCGCGCGCTCGCACTGGTCGCCGTGCCGCTCGGCCACTGGATGCTCGGCGGCTTCCGGCTCGACGCGGACGGGCTGCACAACGCGAGTCCGCTCGCCACGTTCGGTGCCCTCGCCCCGTTCAGCTGGGTGCTCCAGATGCTCGGAATCTTCTTCCTCGTCGGCGGGTACGCCTCGGTCCTCTCCTACCACCGTCGGCCGTCGACGACGGCCGACTGGCTGCGCGGGCGGCTGGTCCGGCTCGGCAGACCCGTGCTCGGGGTGGCGGCCGTGTGGGCGGTGCTGCTGGCAGTCCTGTCCTGGCTCGGCGTGCCGGGCGACACCCTGCGTACGGGGTCGACGCTGGTGATCCAGCCGCTCTGGTTCGTCGGGGTGTACACCGTGGTCACCGCGCTCACCCCGCTCTGCGTCCGCCTGGCGCGACGGTTCGGCGGGTGGGCGGCTCTGCCGCTGCTGGGGTCGGTCGCGGTGGTGGACTTCCTGCGGTACGGGCCGCTCGCGGGCGGGATGCCGTCCTGGCTGAGCCTGGCCAACCTGCTGCCCGGCTGGCTCTTCGCCTACCTGCTCGGCGTCGCGTGGGGCGAGGGCCGGGTCGGGAAGCGGGGAGCGCGGCTGCTGCTGCTCGGAGGTGCGGTGCTCTTCGCCGTACTCCTGCTGGTCTTCCACTACCCGGCGTCGATGGTCGGCGTGCCCGGCGAGGTGCGGACCAACTCCCATCCGCCGTCGCTGCTGGTGGTGGCGTTGGCGGCGGCCCAGAGCGGGGCGGCGATGCTGATACGGGAGCGGCTCGGGCGGTTGCTGCGCCGACCGCTGCTGTGGGCGCCGGTCGTGGCGGTCAACCTGTCCGCGATGACGATCCTGTGCTGGCACCAGAGCGCGATGCTGGCGGCAGCCGTACCGGTCTCGCTCATGGACACGACGGTGGCGGGGCTGACGACCGGGCCGGACACGGTCGGCTGGATCCTGGCCCGGCTGGCATGGCTGCCCGTGTTCACGGGGCTGCTGGTGCTGATCGCCCGGTATGCGCGCCGCTTCGACGCCCCGTGGCAGACGGGCACCCGCGCCGCGAACGCCCGCCGCGTGGTGGCGGGGCTGCTCGCGGCGGGGTTCGCGGTCTTCGCACTGGGGCTGGCGTGAGGGGGGCGGGGTGGCCGGGCACTGATGAACTTCATGAACCAGGCGATGACTTCACAGGGCTCGCCCCTTCCCCGTACCGGCTACTCCCGCGCCGCCGACGTGTTGCTCATGTCCGGGTAGCGGTCCCCCGCCACCTGGCCCGCGATCGGCTCCAGGAGGGCCAGCTCCTCGGGTGTCAGGGTCAGCCGGGTCGCCGCCACGTTCTCCAGGAGGCGGCTGCGCTTACGGGTGCCGGGGATCGGGACGACCGTCAGGCCGTGCGCCTGCGCCCGCTGCTGCACCCAGGCGAGCGCCACCTGCGCGGCCGTCACCCCGCGGGCGGCGGCGATCTTGTGGACGGGCTCCAGCAGGGCCGCGTTGGTGCGGGCGTTGTCGCCGGTGAAGCGGGGCTGGTGCTTGCGGAAGTCACCCTCGCCCAGCTCCTGGCCCGCGTCGGTGAAGGCCCCGGTGAGGAAGCCCCGGCCGAGCGGGGAGTACGGCACGAGGGTGACACCCAGCTCCGCCGCCGCGCCGACCGCACTCAGCTCCACGTCCCGGCTGAAGAGGGACCACTCCGACTGAAGGGCGGCGATCGGGTGCACGGCGTGCGCCTCGCGCAGCTCGGGTCCGGTCACCTCGCTCAGGCCGAGCTGCCTGACCTTGCCCTGCTGGACCAGCTCCGCCATGGCGCCGACCGATTCGGCGAACGGGACGGCCGGATCGCGGCGGTGCATGTAGTAGAGGTCGATGACATCGGTCCTCAGCCGGCGGAGGCTGGCCTCCACGGCGGTGCGGATGTACGCGGGGTCGTTGCGCACCGCCCGGTACCGCGGGTCGTCCGTCCGCTCGATCGCGAACTTGGTGGCGAGCGTGATCTCGTCCCGGTGGGCGCCGACGAAGGGAGCGAGGAACTCCTCGTTGGCCCCGCGCCCGTAGATGTCGGCGGTGTCGAAGAGGGTGACGCCGGCTTCCAGCGCCGCGTCGAGGGTGTCCCGGGCGGAGCTCTCGTCGGTCTCACCGTAGAACTCGCTCATGCCCATGCAGCCGAGGCCCTGGACCCCGACCGTCGGCCCGCCGTCGCCGCCGAGCCGGACGGTGCCGATGGGCGTGCCGTGGTTGTCGTTGTCGGTCATCAGGCGCTGTGCCTTTCCGGCGCCCGGCGGGCGCCCGCGTAGAACTCGATCTTGTGGTCCAGGACGGCGAGGGTGTCATGCAGCTCCGCGATGCGGGTGATCACGTCGCGGCGGGTCGACTCCAGCAGCTCCTGCCGCTCCTCGAAGGTGGACTCGCCCTCGCGCAGCAGCTCCGCGTACCGCACCATGTCGGCGACGGGCATCCCGGTCAGCCGCAGCTTGCCGACGAAGGCCAGCCAGTCCAGGTCGCGGTTGGAGAAGCGGCGTTGGCCGGTGTGCGAGCGGTCGACGTGGGGCATCAGCCCGATCCGCTCGTACCAGCGCAGGGTGTGCGCGGTGAGCCCGGTGAAGGCGACGACCTCGCTGATCGTGTAGCTGTCCTTGCCGGTGGGACGGGGGTGCGGCCTGGGCGGGGCCGTACAGGCGTTCAGCCCTGCGGGGGGCTGTGGTTGTGGAGTGGTGGCAGGGGTGGTCCGGGAAGTTCCGTCGATCACCGTCATGCCCTCCACGCTAAATCCTTGGAGTGCACTCGAAGCAAGCGAAGTCCGCACGGGGATGGAGAGTTCCGCTTGGATGACCCGTATGACTCATGTGCACCTCGCGGCCTGTGGCTCGGCCTACTTCATCCCGCATGCCCTGATAGCGCTGGGTGCCTTCGGAACGTAGCCCCCCGCCCAGGCCCGGTCACCTCGGGCCACACCTGAGCACGTTGGCGGTCGGCCCCGGAAGTCCCTGGCCCGCAGCCTGATCTGCTTCAGACGCCTCAAGAAGACCCGCACATGATCGCGATACGAGCCCTACGGAACAGGGCTCGGATTCAGGTGCGGGAAGCCGGCCCCGTCGTTCTCGCTCAGGTGCCGTCCCGGGAATGGCCTTGCCGCTCCGGATCTTCGGTACGTAGCCTCACCGATCATGAGCACCGCACGCCGCGCCACCCCCGAAGACGCCGAAGAGCTGGTCCGCCTCCGCACGGTCATGCTCGATTCCGTACCGAGCCACCCCGCCTACGCCTCCGCACCCGACGGCAGCGCCGCCTGGCAGGCCACCGCCGTGGAGACGCTCCGCACCAAGCTCTCCGGCCCCGCTGGGAACCTCACCGCCTTCGTCGTGGACGACGCGGAGGGTACGGGCCTGGTGGCCTGTGCCGTCGGGACCATCGAGTACCGGCTCGGCAGCCCCTCCAACCCCCATGGCGCCACCGGCTACGTCTTCAGCGTCGCCACCGACCACGCCCACCGCCGCCGGGGCCACGCCCGCGCCTGCACGGAGGGTCTCCTCGGCTGGTTCCGCGAGCGCGGGGTGCCCCAGGTCGACCTGCGCGCATCCGACGAGGCCGAGCCGCTGTACGCCGCGCTCGGCTTCGCCCGCACTCCGGACCCGGCGATGCGGCTCCGCCTCTGAACGTTAGGCTCGGGTCCATGGAGAGCCTGCGGATCATCGACACCTGGCCGGTCCCGACTGCGGCGGCAGCCGTCGTACGGGCGGACGGCACCGTCCTCGGCACGCACGGGCCGACCGGCCACCGCTTCCCCCTCGCCTCGGTCACCAAGCCGCTCGCGGCCTACGCGGCGCTGGTGGCGTACGAGGAGGGGGCGATCGAGCTGGACGAGCCGGCCGGGCCCGAGGGCTCGACCGTCCGCCACCTCCTCGCCCACACCAGCGGCCTCGCCTTCGACGAGCACCGGGTGACGGCCCCGCCCGGCGAGCGCCGCCTCTACTCCAACGCGGGCTTCGAGGTGCTGGGCGACCACATCACCAAGGCGTCCGGCATCCCGTTCGCGGAGTACCTGCGCCAGGCCGTCCTGGAGCCGCTGAACATGGCCTCCACCTCGCTCGACGGCTCCCCCGCCCGCGACGGCGTCTCCACCGTCGACGACCTGGTCCGCTTCGCCGCCGAGGTCCAGGCACCCCGCCTGCTCGACCCCCGTACGGTCCTCGAAGCCCAGAGCGTCGTCCATCCGGGCCTCAAGGGCGTCCTGCCTGGTTACGGCCACCAGAGCCCGAACGACTGGGGCCTCGGCTTCGAGATCCGCGACGCCAAGTCCCCGCACTGGACGGGCACTTCCTCCTCCCCGGCGACCTTCGGCCACTTCGGCCAGTCGGGCACGTTCCTGTGGATCGACCCGGTGGCCGGGGTGGCCTGCGTGGCCCTGACGGACCGGGCCTTCGGGCCGTGGGCGGCGGAGGCGTGGACCCCGTTCACGGACGCGGTGCTGGCTGAGGTCGCGGGCTGAACCGGGCGCGAAGCCCGGTCGCCTTCCTCCGGTCGACGCACTCGAACCACACGGTCTTCCCCGTGCCGTCCCACCGCTTCACCACGCCCCAGTCGTCGGTGACGGCATTGACCAGAATCAGCCCCCGCCCGCCGTCGTCGAGCTCGTCGCCCCTGATCGCCAGCGGCACGACCGGGCTGCTGTCCGCGACCTCCACCCGTACGCCGTCCCCGGTCGGCAGCCGGAAGATGAACGTCTGGCAGCGCCGACCGGGCACGTGCCGCACCACGTTGGCGATCAGCTCTGTCAGCGCGAGCTCCGCCGCCGGGGCGAGGTCGCGCAGGTCCCAGGCGGTCAGGTAGAGCCGCAGGATGCGGCGCAGATGCCCGGCCGAGTGCTCACCCATGGCGAGGTCGGCGCGGTACACGGGCTCCCCCGGATCGATTCGGGGGATGGATACACGATTCATGCCTCCAGCGTGCAAGCAGATGACTACGCTCGGCTACGCCGTGAAACGAACGCCGCAAGGCGTTGCACACCGGAGGTCCGTGCTGTGCCCAACGTCCAAACGCTCGACCCGTGCGCTTCCCCCCTCGACTACTTCGGCTCGGAGCTGCGCCGGGTACGCGAGGCGCACGGCCTGAAGCAGGCCGACCTGGGCTCGATGCTCTACTGCACGGGCTCGCTGATCGGCCAGATCGAGACGACGAAAAAAGTCCCCACCCGCGAGTTCGCCGAGGCCCTGGACCAGGCGCTCCGCACGGACGGGCTGTTCTCCCGGCTGGTGGGGCTGGTCCTGCGCAGCCAACTGCCGAGCTGGTTTCGTCCGTACGCGGACATGGAGGCGAAGGCCGCGTACATCGCGACGTACCAGTCCCAGGTCGTTTACGGGCTGCTCCAGACGGAGGCATACGCGCGGGCGGTGCTGGCCACCGGCATGCCCGACGACCTGGAGAGCCTGGTGGCCGCCCGGATGGAGCGGCAGCGCATCCTGGAGCGGGAGCAGCCGCCGCTCACCTGGGTGGTTCTGGACGAGGCCGTGCTGTACCGGCCGATCGGCGGCCACGAGGTGATGCGCGCCCAACTCGGCAGGCTGTTGGAGTCCGCCGCGAACCGCTGGATGCGCATCCAGGTGCTGCCCTTCGAAGCTGGCGAACACGCGAGCCTGGACGGCTCGTTCACCACCATGCGCTTCGAGAACGACCCGGACATCATCTACACCGAGGACCTCATCTCCGGCCATATGACGGCCAACCCCGACACGATCCGGGAGGCCTCGCTCCGATACGCTCACCTCCAGGCCACCGCACTCTCCGTCGAGGAATCGGTGGCGCGGATCAGCCGCGTGATGGAGGAGCGTTATGGAGACCGGCCCCGACCTGAAGAGCGCGGAATGGCGTAAGTCCAGCTACAGCGGGTCCACCGGGGGCGAATGCGTCGAGTGCACCGTCACCGGCGGCGCCGCCTGGCAGAAGTCCTCGTACAGCGGCCCCAACGGCGGCGAGTGCGTCGAGATGGCCCCCGCCCCCTGCGGCGCCGTCCCCGTCCGGGACAGCAAGAACCCCACCGGCCCCGCCATCACCATCAGCGCCCCCGCCTGGCAGGCGTTCGTGGACGGGCTGCGCTGACCCGACCCACCTCGCTCCGACTCGCCCCTCAGAGCGTTGAGTTCAGACGTAATTCGGTTGCCCGGGATCAGGTCGGCACGTAGCTTCTCGCCTGGCCCCGGGTGGTCTGGACCAAGCCCGGGGTGTCGAGCTACTGCCCCGGGGCGCTGATGACCGCGAAACAGGCCGTTCGACCGCCGAGCGACACCGAGCCGGGCATCTTCTCCCGGCCGTACGCGGCGGTCACGCTGACCTTCGCCGCGGTGATGTTCCTGACCGGGTTCGCCGCGCTGGCCGTGGTGCCCACGCTGCCGACGGCTGCCCAGGATCTGGACGGGGTGTCCCTGTTCCCCCTGGTGGCGGGCAGCTTTGTGGCCGCGAGTCTGCTCGGTGGAGTGCTGGGCGGGCACTGGGCGGACCGTTCCGGTGCTCGGCGTCCGCTGGCGCTGGGGATGGTCCTCTCCGTGCTGACGCTGCTGGTGTCGGCGTCCAGTGCGTCGGTCTGGCAGCTGGTGATCGGCCGCTTCGTCGACGGTCTGTCGGCCGGAATGGTCGCGGTGTCGGTGACGACCGCCATCGGTCAGTCGTATCCGGAGTCCCTGCGGCCCAGGATGCTCGCGATGATGAGCGCGAGCTGGATCATCCCGTCCCTCGTCGGGCCGCCGATCGCCGGGGTGGTCGCCGAGGCGTGGTCCTGGCGTGCGGTGTTCTACGGCCTGGCCGTGCTGACCGCGCTGCCCGCGATAGCCCTGGTGGCGGTCTTGCGCCGGGCCGCCCCGGCGGGCGAGGGGGACGGGGACGGCGGCCCGGCCCTGCCCGACCTGCCGCCCGCGGAGGAACGCGCCTCCCGGCCGCCGCTGTTCGTCGCGGCGATGCTCAGTCTGGGTGCGGCGCTCGGCCAGTACGGCGTCTCGGGGTGGGATGTGCGCCACCTGCTGTTCGTCGTCGCCGGGGTCGTGCTCCTGGTGGTGTTCGCCCCCCGGCTGCTTCCACGGGGCACCTGGCGCGGCGCTCGCGGTCTGCCCACGGCGGTGCTGCTGCGCGGGCTGACCTCGGGAACGTACTTCACCGTCGAGGCGCTGGTGCCGCTGATGCTGATCACCGAGCGGCGGGTGGCCGCCGTGACGGTCGGCGTGGCGTTCACCGCCTCCGCCGTGCTGTGGGCGGGCGCGTCGTGGGTGCAGGGCAAGCTCCTCCAGCACGTCGCCCGGCACCGGCTCGTCACGGCGGGTGCCCTGATCATGGCGGCGTCGGTCGCGTTCGCCGTCGTGGGCAGCTTCTCCGGGGTGTCCCCGCTGGTCGCCATGGTCGCCATGCCGCTGGCGGCGATCGGGATGGGGATGCTCGATCCCTGTGTCACCGTCCTCTCGCTCTCCCACAGCGCGCCGGGCCGGCTGGGCCACACCACCAGCGCCATGCAGACGAACATGAACCTGGGGCAGGTCGTGGTCCTGGGGTTCGCCACCGCCGCTCTCAACGTCAGCCTGGCGGCGGGGACCGGCCGACTCGGCGGCTACGCGCTCACCTTCTCGCTCCTGCTGGTGCCGACCCTGCTGGTAGCCGTCCTGGCCGTCCGCGCACGTAACGACTGAGGGACCCGAACCCGCCCCCGTACGGCCTTACCCGCATCCCCCGCCGTTACGGCGGCTCCTGCGGCGTTCCTTGATCCTCTCACCCACGATCCCGGCAGCCAATCCGGCGGCGAGCGGTAGCACGACCTGGCTCTGCCAGCCGTCCCCGAGAAGGACGGACAGCCCTCCCGCCGCGCCCAGGACGCAGACGATGATCAGTACATCGGACAGCTTCATTGTTCGTTTCCCCTCGCCCCCGGGCAGCGGAAGCGCCACCCGCCTGAAGCGCCGCCGGTAGTGGCGATCACCAGGACACACTGCCCCGACCCCCTCCCCGCCCGCCCCGGCGGGGGTGCGGCCGCGGGGAGGGGCTCGTACAGGCTTGCTAGGTTCGTGCGCCATGCGATCACTTGCGTACGACCTCGAATTCCGGGAGCAGTCCACCCGTGTACGCGACTGGGGAGCCGGTCTCCTGCTCGTGTCGGTCCTGCTGTGGGGCTGGTGCGGGCTTCTGCTCCTGACGGGCTCCTCGGCCGAACCCGACTGGTCCCAGGCGCTGGCCGTCCTGCTGCTCTCCGTGCCCGTGTCGATCGTGGGGACAGCGCTGTTCACGACCGGTCTGGTGTGCCGCCGGATGAGCGCGCACGGCCAGGCGATGCGCGACCTGGACAGGCTGGCGGACGAGCGGGGGAAGGGTTCCGGCCCCGGCCCTTCCTGACCGGGCCCGGCCCGGCCCCGGGCCTGGACGCCCCTCCCCCTCCCCCTCCCCCTCCCCCGCCTACTTCTCCGCCAGCAGCTTCTCGTAACCGACCAGCCGTACGCAGGCGGTGACGCCCGCGATGGCCTTCTCCAGCTCCTCAAGGGTGGGGAAGCTGGGGGCGATCCGGATCACCGCGTCGTCCGGGTCCTGGCCGTGCGGGTGGGTGGCGCCTGCGGGCGTGAGGACGATGCCGGCCTCGGCGGCGCGGCGCACCACCTCGCGGGCGCAGCCGTCGAGCACCTTCAGGGTGATGAAGTACCCGCCCTTGGGCTCCGTCCAGGTGGCGAGACCCGTACCGCCCAGCTCGGCTTCGAGGGTGCGCAGAACGGCGTCGAACTTGGGGCGGAGCTCGGCCCGGTGGAGATCCATGTGGGCGTGCACGCCCGCCTCGTCCTTGAGGAAGAGCGCGTGGCGCAGCTGGTTCACCTTGTCCGGGCCGATGGTGCGTTTGGCGGCGTTGGCCAGCAGCCAGGTGACGTTGGCCGGTGAGGAGCCGAAGAAGCCGACGCCGCTGCCGGCGAAGGTGATCTTGGAGGTGGAGCCGAAGACGAAGGCCCGGTCGGGGTGGCCGTGGTCGGCACAGGCGGTGAGCAGGTCGGCGATCTCCACGCGCTCGTCGGTCAGGTGGTGCACCGCGTAGGCGTTGTCCCAGAAGATCCTGAAGTCCGGGGCGGCGGTGGTCATGGCGGCGAGCCGGGTGACGACTTCGTCGCTGTAGCTGATCCCGTCCGGGTTGCTGTACTTCGGGACGCACCAGATGCCCTTGATCGAGGCGTCCTCGGCCACGAGCCGTTCCACGGTCTCCATGTCCGGGCCCTCGTCGGTCATCGGGACCGGGATCATCTCGATGCCGAAGCGTTCGCAGACGCCGAAGTGCCGGTCGTATCCGGGGACGGGACAGAGGAAGGCGATGCGCTCCTCGTCCACCCACCGGGACGCGGCTCCCGGCATCACACTCAGCATCGCGTGCACCAGGCTGTCGTGCATCAGTTCCAGGCTGGAGTTGCCCGCGGCCACGAGCTGCCCGACGGGCACCTGGAGCGGGCCGCTGAAGATCTCCCGCAGCTCCCGCAGGCCGTGGAGACCGCCGTAGTTGCGGGTGTCCAGGCCCTCTGCGCTCTTGTACGTGTCGCCCGGCAGGGCGAGCAGCGGCGCGGAGAGGTCGAGCTGGTCGGCGGACGGCTTCCCGCGCGTGAGGTCGAGGGAGAGGCGCCGCGTCACCAGCTCTGCGTAGTCCTGCCGCGCGCGGTCTCGGTGGGCGGCCAGGGCATCGGGGCTGGTCTCGATGGGATTGACGGGAATCTCCTCCGAACACGCGGCGTACGGGAATGTGTCGCACCCAGCACCCTACAAAGGCCCGTACCGGAGGCTCCCGCCCGCCCGCTGCGGGGCCGGTCAGACCGCCATCTCCCAGATCACGATCTCCACGCCCTCCGCTCCCTCCCCCGCTCCCGCTCCCGCGACGGCGACCGCCTCCAGGCCCTCCGCCCCGGTGATCCGGGCCGCGTCACCGGGCCCCAGCTCCTCCCCGTCCACCTCGACCCGGCCCCGCACCACATGCACGTACAAACGCACCGCGTCCGGCAGGGCCGTGCGCTCGCCCGCCGCCAACCGCCGCACATGCAGCACCGCGCCGGCCGCCGGCAGTGCGTACGGGGCGGCCGTGTCCGCGAAGCCGGGGACGACCGTGTACGAGGGTGCGCCGCCCGACTCCAGGGGGGCCAGCCACATCTGGAGGAAGGCCAACGGGGCTTCGCCGTCGTTGCGTTCGACGTGACGGACCCCGGCGGCGGCGCTCAGGTGGGCCAGCCCTCCGGCCCGTACGACGTGGGAATGACCGGCCGAGTCGCGGTGGGTCAGCTCGCCCTCCACCACCCAGGTGACGATCTCCGTATGGCTGTGCGGATGCTCGTCGAAGCCCGCGCCGGGGGCCAGGCGCTCCTCGTTGCAGGCCAGGATCGGGCCGAAGCGGAGGTTGTCGGGGTCGTAGAAGGGGCCGAAGGAGAGGGCGTGCCGGGTCTCGATACCGGCGTCCGGCTCACCGCCCCGGTAGCGGTCCTTCGACCTGTGTACGGAGATCACCCGGCCACGGTAGCCCGCCGGGCGGTCGTACGGTGCTGCTGTCCGGGTACGGCGGCCCCGATCCGGACGTTCCCGTTCCCACGGTGGGGCGGACCGTCGCCCCGCCCCACCGACCCACCGGCCCGATAAGGCAGTCTTGTCCTCGTGCCCCGACCCGATCCTGAGCAGCCCGCCGCCCACGACGCCCACCTGCATGCCGCGACCCTGAAACGGCTGGAGCAGTCCTCCGGCCGGCTGGCCGCGAACGCGATTGCCCGCATGGACGAATCGCTGCCGTGGTACCGGGCGATGCCACCGGAGAACCGATCCTGGATCGGCCTGGTCGCCCAGGCCGGTATCGCGGCGTTCACCGAGTGGTTCCGGCATCCGGAGACCCCGCAGGCCATCTCGACCGATGTGTTCGGCACGGCCCCGCGTGAGCTGACACGAGCGATCACGCTGCGGCAGACCGTCGAGATGGTGCGGACGACGATCGAGGTCATGGAGGCCGCGATCGAGGAGGTGGCGGCGCCGGGTGACGAGTCGGTGCTGCGGGAGGCCCTGCTCGTCTACGCCCGGGAGATCGCCTTCGCCACCGCCCAGGTCTACGCCCAGGCCGCCGAGGCCCGGGGCGCCTGGGACGCGCGGCTGGAGTCGCTGGTGGTGAACGCGGTGCTCTCCGGGGAGGCCGACGAGGGGGCCGTGTCCCGGGCCGCCGCGCTCGGCTGGAACTCGCCCGAGCACGTCTGCGTCATCCTCGGCACCGCGCCCGACGGGGACAGCGAGCTGACCGTGGAGGCGATCCGGCGGGCCGCCCGCCACGCCAAGCTCCAGGTCCTCACCGGCGTCCTCGGCAACCGGCTCGTCGTCATCGCGGGCGGCAGCGACAACCCGCTCCAGGTGGCGAAGGGCCTGATCGGGCCGTACGCGGCCGGGCCGGTGGTCGCCGGGCCCGTCGTGCCGGACCTGCTGGCGGCCACCCGGTCCGCGCAGGCGGCGGCAGCGGGGCTCAAGGCGTGCCTGGCGTGGCAGGACGCCCCGCGCCCGGTCCTGGCGGACGATCTCCTGCCGGAGCGCGCGATGGCCGGGGACCCGGCGGCGCGGGAGCAGTTGGTGGAGGAGATCTACAGACCGCTGGAGGAAGCCGGCTCCGCGCTGCTGGAGACGCTGAGTGTCTATCTGGAGCAGGCGAGCAGTCTGGAGGGGGCGGCACGGATGCTTTTCGTGCATCCCAACACCGTGCGCTACCGGCTGCGACGTGTGACCGACGTCACCGGGTGGTCACCCTCCGATGTCCGCTCGGCGTTCACCCTGCGGATCGCCCTGATTCTGGGGCGCTTGGCCGCGGCGGATCAGCAGTCCTAGACTTTTGTCGGACTTCAACAATTCCCCTGACGGTTCTTCGTCCCTGTCCCCACGGGCGGCCGGAGCCGTCCACAAGAGAGAGTGTGAGGGTGCTCGTACTCGTCGCTCCCGGCCAAGGCGCTCAGACGCCCGGCTTCCTGACTCCCTGGCTCGACCTCCCCGGTGCCGCCGACCGCATCGCGGCCTGGTCCGACGCCATCGGGCTCGACCTTGCCCACTACGGCACGCGGGCCGACGCCGACGCGATCCGCGACACGGCCGTGGCCCAGCCGCTCCTGGTCGCCGCCGGACTGCTCTCGGCTGCCGCCCTGGATGCCGTTTCCCCTGACGTCGTCGCAGGTCACAGCGTCGGTGAGATCACCGCCGCGGCGATCGCCGGCGTCTTCGACGACGAGGCGGCGCTCCGCTTCGTCCGCACCCGGGGGCTCGGCATGGCCGAGGCCGCCGCGGTCACGGAGACCGGTATGGCGGCCCTGCTCGGCGGCGACCCCGCCGTCACGGTCCCGCACCTGGAGAAGCTCGGCCTGACCCCCGCCAACGTCAACGGGGGCGGCCAGATCGTCGCCGCCGGCACCGCGGCCCAGCTCGCCGCCCTGGAGGCCGACAAGCCCGAGGGCGTCCGCCGGGTCGTCGCGCTGAAGGTGGCCGGCGCGTTCCACACGCACCACATGGCCCCGGCCGTGGAGAAGCTGCGCGCGGCCGTCGGGGACCTCACGGTCACCGACCCGACGGTGCGGTACGTGTCCAACGCCGACGGCCACACCGTCGCCACCGGCACCGAGGTCGTCGCCCGGCTGGTCGGCCAGGTCGCCAACCCGGTCCGCTGGGACCTGTGCATGGAGACGTTCCAGAAGCTCGGCGTCACCGCTCTGGTCGAGCTGAGCCCCGGCGGCACTCTCACCGGGCTCGCCAAGCGGGCTCTGCCCGGTGTGCGGACGCTCGCGCTCAAGACACCCGACGACCTCGACGCGGCCCGCGCGCTCATCTCCGAGCACGCAGGCGCCTAAGGAGCCCGAGAGCATGTCGAAGATCAGGCCCAGCAAGGGCGCCCCGTACGCGCGCATCCTCGGGGTCGGCGGCTACCGCCCGACCCGGGTCGTGCCGAACGAGGTGATCCTCGAGAAGATCGACTCCTCCGACGAGTGGATCCGCTCCCGCTCCGGCATCGTCACCCGCCACTGGGCGTCCGACGAGGAGACCGTGGCCGCGATGTCGATCGAGGCGTCCGGCAAGGCCATCGCCGACGCGGGCATCACGCCCGAGCAGATCGGCGCGGTCATCGTCTCGACCGTCTCGCACTTCAAGCAGACCCCGGCCGTCGCCACCGAGATCGCGCACAGGATCGGGGCGGGCAAGCCCGCCGCCTTCGACATCTCGGCCGGTTGCGCGGGTTTCGGCTACGGCCTCACCCTCGCCAAGGGCATGATCGTCGAGGGCTCGGCCGAGCACGTCCTGGTCATCGGCGTGGAGCGGCTCAGCGACCTCACCGACCTGGAGGACCGCGCGACGGCCTTCCTCTTCGGTGACGGCGCGGGAGCGGTCGTCGTCGGCCCCTCCCAGGAGCCGGCCATCGGCCCGACCGTGTGGGGCTCCGAGGGCGACAAGTCGGAGACCATCAAGCAGACGGTGGCCTGGAACGACCTGCACGTCGGTGACGTCTCCAAGCTGCCGCTCGACTCCAAGGGCGAGATCAAGTTCCCGGCCATCACCCAGGAGGGCCAGGCGGTCTTCCGCTGGGCCGTCTTCGAGATGGCGAAGGTCGCCCAGCAGGCGCTGGACGCGGCCGGGATCGCCCCGGAGGACCTGGACGTCTTCATCCCGCACCAGGCCAACATGCGGATCATCGACTCGATGGTGAAGACCCTGAAGCTGCCGGAACACGTCACGGTCGCCCGTGACATCGAGTCCACCGGCAACACGTCCGCCGCCTCGATCCCGCTCGCGATGGAGCGGCTCCTGGCGACCGGTCAGGCCAAGAGCGGCGACACCGCGCTCGTCATCGGCTTCGGGGCGGGTCTCGTCTACGCCGCGACGGTCGTTACTCTCCCCTAGTCACACCGGGCCTTCCGGTCCGCGTGTACGAACATCGAACAAACCCACCGAAGGAGCGCCAAAATGGCCGCCACGCAGGAAGAGATCGTCGCCGGTCTCGCCGAGATCGTCAACGAGATCGCCGGGATCCCGGTCGAGGACGTCCAGCTGGACAAGTCCTTCACCGACGACCTGGACGTCGACTCGCTGTCCATGGTCGAGGTCGTCGTCGCCGCCGAGGAGCGCTTCGACGTCAAGATCCCCGACGAGGACGTCAAGAACCTCAAGACGGTCGGCGACGCTGCCGACTACATCCTGAAGCACCAGGGCTGATCCCAGCCCGGCTGTGTCGCCACCCGGCGGTGGCGCCGCTGATTCACGACCCTCTACACGTGGAGAAGATTTTCCAGTGAACTCGACCAATCGCACCGTGGTCGTCACCGGTATCGGCGCAACCACTCCGCTGGGTGGCGACTCCGCATCGACCTGGGAAGGTCTGATGGCCGGCCGGTCCGGCGTCAAGCCTCTCGAAGGCGAGCGCTTCGCCGAGCTGCCCGTCCGGATCGCCGCCCTCGCGGCAGTCGACCCGAACGACGTACTCCCCCGCCCGCTCGCCCGCAAGCTGGACCGCTCGGCGCAGTTCGCGCTGATCGCGGCCCGCGAGGCCTGGGCGGACGCGGGCTTCACCGCCAAGGCCGGCGAGGACGAGTCCATCGCCCCCGAGCGGCTCGGCTCGGTCATCGCCTCCGGTATCGGCGGCGTGATCACCCTGCTCGACCAGTACGACGTGCTGAAGGAGAAGGGCGTACGCCGCGTCTCCCCGCACACCGTTCCCATGCTCATGCCCAACGGCCCGGCGGCCAACGTCGGCCTGGAGGTCAACGCGCAGGCCGGTGTCCACACCCCGGTCTCCGCCTGCGCGTCCGGCGCCGAGGCCATCGGGTACGCCGTCGAGATGATCCGCACCGGCCGGGCCGACGTGGTCGTGGCCGGCGGCACCGAGGCGGCGATCCACCCGCTGCCGATCGCGGCCTTCGCCAACATGATGGCGATGTCCAAGAGCAACGACGAGCCGGAGAAGGCCTCGCGCCCGTACGACACGGCCCGGGACGGCTTCGTCCTCGGCGAAGGTGCGGGCGTCGTCATCCTGGAGTCGGCCGAGCACGCCGCCAAGCGCGGCGCCAAGGTCTACTGCGAGGTGCTGGGCCAGGGCCTGTCGGCCGACTCCCACCACATCGCGCAGCCCGAGCCGACCGGGCGCGGGATCGCCGCCGCCATGCAGAACCTGCTGGACACCAGCGACCTCAAGCCGTCCGAGGTGGTCCACCTCAACGCCCACGCCACGTCGACGCCGCAGGGTGACATCGCGGAGATCAAGGCGCTGCGGAAGGTGCTGGGCGACGACCTGGACCATGTCGCGATCTCGGCGACGAAGTCGATGACGGGTCATCTGCTGGGTGGCGCGGGCGGTATCGAGACCGTCGCGACGGTGCTGGCGCTGCACCACCGCACCGCGCCGCCGACGCTCAACGTGGACGACCTCGACGAGGCGGTCGACGCGGACATCGTGCGCGGGGAGCCCCGGCCGCTGCCCGAGGGGCCGATCGCGGCGATCAACAACTCGTTCGGGTTCGGCGGGCACAACGTGGTGCTGGCGTTCCGCTCCGTGTGACGGGGCGGCCGTCCGCCTGACTCTGTACGTCGTGAAGCCCGCTTCCCGAGGTTCTGGGAGGCGGGCTTCCGCGTGCGCGGGGCGTTTCGGGGCGCTGCCCCGGTCCCCGCTCCTCAATCGCCGGAGGGGCTTGATTCTGCCCCCGCCGGGGAGTTGGGTCAGGCCGCTAGACGACCTGGTGCAGCCAGCGGACCGGCGCGCCCTCGCCCGCGTGGCGGAAGGACTCCAGCTCGTCGTCCCACGGCTTGCCGAGCAGGGAGGCGATCTCCGCCTCCAGGTCGCTCTCGCCCCGCGTCGAGCGGGCCAGCGCGGCGCGCAGCCGGTCCTCGGGGATCAGGATGTCGCCGTGCATGCCGGTGACGGCGTGGAAGATGCCGAGGCCGGGGGTGGAGCTGTAGCGCTCGCCCTCGGCGGTGGGGCACGGCTCGGCGGTCACCTCGAAGCGGAGCATGTCCCAGCCGCGCAGGGCCGAGGCGAGCTGCGAGGCGGTGCCGGCGCGGCCCTTCCAGGAGAATTCGGACCGCCAGGTGCCGGGCGCGGCCGGCTGTCTGATCCAGTCCAGCTGGACCCGCACACCGAGGACGCCCGCCACTGCCCATTCGACATGTGGGCACAGCGCGCGCGGTGCGGAGTGAACGTACAGGACTCCACGTGTCGTCACCGGAACCTCCCGTGTGGGACGAGGTACGCCTTCCCCAGCGGCCTCGCGTCCGCACCGTCTCTTTCCGGACCATCTTTTTCCGGCCAGGGCCCGAGGTTGTCATCAGTAAACAGCATCGGGGGTCAATCTCCTGAAAAGGGACAGTGTGTGACGTGACGTAATGTACCGGAGCCGCCCGCGCCGACGGGGGCGGAAGCGGTGCCGCTGGTTCGACGGGGAAAAGCTACCGTGCGCCGGGGCCGTCCGTGTGACGTACCGTCGGTCCCGGGCCCCTGATTCGCCTGCTTTCACCCGCCAGGGCGCGCACGCCCGCGACCTGGGGATCGCGGACGTGCCGGGGGCATTGACCAGGGGCATGGAGCAGGGGTTGACCGGAGGGGATCAGCGAGATGGCGGAGCGTGCGACACGCCCTCGGATGCGCGGGGCCGGGGCGGCGGCCGTCGCGCTGTCGTTCGTCGGTGCCACCGCGCTCGCGGGGTGCGGCGGTGGCGGGCCGGGGAGCGGTTCGGGTGACGGCGTGTCACGGAGCACGGCGGCCCCCTCGTCCGGAACATCACCCTCCGCATCACCGTCGCCCTCCCCCACGTCCGCCTCCGGCTGGAATCCGAACCCCGGGTCCGTCGCGGCCGTCGGGGACTCCATCACCCGGGGCTTCGACGCCTGCTCGATGCTGGCGGACTGCCCCGAGGTGTCCTGGGCGACCGGCAGCGACCGCCTGGTGCGCAGCGTCGCCGTGCGGCTGCTCGGGGAGGCGAAGGCGGCGGACCGGAGTTGGAACCATGCCGTCTCCGGGGCCCGGATGGTGCAGCTGCCGGAGCAGATGGCGCTGGCGGCGAAGGAGCGGCCCGAGCTGGTCACGGTGATGATCGGCGCGAACGACGCCTGCCGGGACTCGGTGCGGCTGATGACGCCGGTGGCGGACTTCCGGGCATCGTTCGAGGCGTCGATGCGACAGCTGCGGGCCGGGGCGCCGAAGGCCCAGGTGTACGTGGCCAGCGTGCCGGACCTGAAGCGGCTCTGGTCGACCGGGCGGACGAACGAGACCGGCAAGCGGATCTGGGAGCTGGGGGTCTGCCGGTCCATGCTGGCCGACGCCGACGACCTGGGGCCGGCCGCCGTGGCCCGGCGGGACGCGGTGCGGGAGCGGGTGGTGGCGTACAACGAGGTGCTGCGGGACGTCTGCGCGAACGACCGGCACTGCCGGTACGACGACGGAGCGGTCTTCGGCTTCCGCTTCACCGAAACGCAGCTCAGCCCGTGGGACTGGTTCCACCCGAGCCGGGACGGGCAGGCGCGGCTGGCGGAGATCGCGTACCGCAACATCACGGCGGCCGAGCCACCCGCGTAGGCCGGGCACGGGTCGGCGCCTCCCCGGTGCACGGCCCCGCGGACGGAGCGACCCCGATACCCGGGCCCGACGTGCGGCGCGGCCGCGCCGCACGGCTCCGGCGGGTGGCGCGACCCCGGTCCCCCCGTACACCATGGGGAGCGTGACGTGCCCGTCGGCGACCAAGGGTGGTTGATCATGACGACAGTGGAGCAGAGGCCGGGCGCCCCGGAGCCCGAGGGCACCGCCCAGCTCGTCTCGCCGGTCAACTCACACAACGAGTGGGACCCGCTGGAGGAGATCATCGTCGGGCGGCTCGACGATGCCACGATCCCCTCCAGCCACCCGGTGGTCTCCTGCAACATCCCGCCCTGGGCGGCCCGCTTCCAGGGGCTGGCGGCCGGATACAAGTACCCGCGCCGACTGATCGAGCCGGCCCAGGAGGAGCTGGACGGGTTCGTCTCGCTGCTGCACTCGCTGGGCGTCACCGTCACCCGTCCCGACGCGGTCGACCACCGGCAGCGGTTCACCACCCCGGGCTGGTCGTCCCGGGGCTTCTGCAACACCTGTCCGCGCGACAGCATGCTGGTGATCGGTGACGAGATCATCGAGACTCCGATGGCGTGGCCGTGCCGGTACTTCGAGACGCACTCCTACCGCCGGATCCTGAAGGACTACTTCCGGCGCGGGGCCCGCTGGACCTCCGCGCCGAAACCGCAGCTCACCGACGAGCTGTTCGAGAAGGAGTTCCGGGCGCCGAAGAGCGGCGAGCCGATGCGGTACATCCTCACCGAGTTCGAGCCGGTCTTCGACGCGGCGGACTTCGTCCGGGCCGGGCGCGACCTCTTCGTCACGCGCTCCAACGTCACCAACGCCCTGGGCATCGAGTGGCTGCGCCGCCACCTCGGTCGCGGCTACCGCGTCCACGAGATCGAGAGCCGCTGCCGTACGCCCATGCACATCGACACGACGTTCATGGTGCTCGCGCCCGGCAAGGCGCTGGTCAACCCCGAGTACATCGACGTCGACCGGCTGCCGTCCGTCCTGGACTCCTGGGACATCCTGGTCGCCCCCGAGCCCGAGCCGGTCAAGGACCTGGTGCTCCGGACGACCTCGATGTGCGGGAAGTGGCTCAGCATGAACATCCTCATGGTCGACGAGAAGCGGGTCATCGCTGAGCGGCACCACACGGGGATGCTGCGCGCGCTCGAAGGGTGGGGCTTCGAGCCCATCCCGTGCGACCTGATGCACTACGCGCCGTTCGGCGGCTCCTTCCACTGCGCGACGCTGGACGTGCGGCGGCGCGGGACCCTGGAGTCCTACTTCGACTGATCCCCGGTGATCCCCACCATCGTGGTCGCACGGACGTCCGCCGGGGGGCGGGGCGCCCGGACCGTGTGGGCGTCGGCGGCGGTGACCGGCGGCTCGGTCATACGGCCCGCTCCTTCGGGGTGGCGGCCCCGCCGGGGCCGGTGGCCGGGAAGCCCCTCGCCGGGTCGACCAGGTCGCGGGCGAGGAGGGTGGCCCCGGCGACCGCTCCCGGCATCAGGAACACCGCGACGAACGGGACCAGGAACGACAGGGCCAGCGGGACGCCGAAGCCCAGCACCAGCGGCAGTCGGCCGCGCAACAGCCCGAGCCGCTTCTTCAGGGGCAGCCCGCGCCGTTGGAGGGCCACACCGGTCAGCTCCTGGGCCAGGAAGTAGCCGGAGACGCAGAAGCCGAGGGCCGGGACGACGGTCTGGCCGACGACCGGGACGAAGCCGCAGGCGAAGAGGGCGATCCCGAGGAGCGCGACGCGCAGCAGGACGCGGACCGAGTCGCGGGCGGAGATCCACAGTTCGCGCCAGAGCGGCAGCCCCGACTCGGGAACGTCTCCGCCCTCGCCGCGCTCGACCTCCTCCGAGAGCGATTCGTAGAACGGCTGGCCGACCAGGAGGGTGACGGCGGTGAAGGTGATCACAGCGAGGAAGAGGCCGAGGACGAAGACCAGCGCGGTCAGGGTGGTGCGGAGCAGGCCCGGCCAGGGCGAGGACCATCCGTCCGCGAACGGGGTGGCCCAGGCGACGAAGTCGTCGGCGCCGTAACCGAGTCCGACCAGGGCTCCGGCGTAGACGACGAGGGTGATGAGTCCGGGCAGCAGTCCGAAGCCGAACCACCGTCCGTGCCGGACGACCCAGCGCTGCCCCTTCAGCAGGTAGCCGAAGCCTGCCCCGAGATCGTTCATGGGCGTCAGCGTACTGGCGTACGGAATACGGCGAGGACCGCACCCCGGGGGCGGGGTGCGGTCCTCGGACGACGGTGCGGTGGTCAGGCCACGGACAGCTCGACCCTGATGTTGCCGCGGGTCGCGTTCGAGTACGGGCAGACCTGGTGGGCCTTCTCGACGAGCGCCCGCGCGGTGTCGGCGGCGACGTTGGGGATGGTCGCGCTGAGGACGACCTCCAGGCCGAAGGCACCGGCCTCGGTCTTGCCTATCGAGACCTCGGCGGTGACCGTCGAGCCGGAGATGTCGGCGTTCTCCTGGCGGGCGACGACGCCGAGCGCGCCCTGGAAGCAGGCACTGTAGCCCGCCGCGAAGAGCTGTTCGGGGTTGGTGCCCGCACCGCTGCCTCCCAGCGCCTTCGGCGGGTTGACCACGACGTCGAGCCGGCCGTCGTCCGAGGAGACCCGGCCGTCGCGGCCGTTCTCGGCGGTGGCGACAGCGGTGTAGGCGACGTCGATCTTCTGGATGGTCATGATGTGAGGATTCCTCCTGTTGGTGCGCCGCGACTCGCGCCCACGATCGCGACGGCCTGGGGATGAGCCTAACGGGTGACCTTCCTCGCGCGGGTGCGGGCCGGACCCCGAACGGGGGGACCGGCCCTCGCTCGGGTACGACCGGGACAGCGGGACCGCCGCATCGAGTACGACGTGGACCGGCCCGCGCGCGCGGGCGACCGGCCCTCGCCCCGGTACGGCCGGCCCTCGGCCCGGGACGGGTCAGACGAGCGAGACGATCATCTTTCCGGTGTTCTCGCCGCGCAGGAGGCCGACGAACGCGTCGTAGCCCTTCTCGATGCCCTCGACCACCGTCTCCTGGTACTTCAGCTCGCCCGAGGCCAGCCAGCCGGCGACCTCCTCGACGAACTTCGGCTGGAGGTCGGCGTGGTCGCCCACGAGCATGCCCTGGAGCCGCAGCCGCTTGCCGATGATCAGCGCCATGTTGCGCGGGCCGGGGGTCGGCTCGGTGGCGTTGTACTGGGCGATCATCCCGCAGATGGTGGCGCGGCCGTGCACGTTGAGCGCGCCGATCGCGGCTTCGAGGTGGTCGCCTCCGACGTTGTCGAAGTAGACGTCGATGCCGTCGGGGGCGGCTTCCCTGAGCTGGTCGCGGACCGGCCCGTCCTTGTAGTTGAACGCGGCGTCGAAGCCGTACTCCTCGACGAGCAGCTTGACCTTCTCGTCGGAGCCGGCCGAGCCGATGACCCGGGAGGCGCCCTTGAGCCTGGCGAGCTGGCCGACCTGGCTGCCCACGGCACCGGCGGCGCCGGAGACGAAGACCGCGTCGCCCTCCTTGAAGGAGGCCACCTCGAACAGGCCCGCGTAGGCGGTGAGTCCGGTCATGCCGAGCACGCCGAGGTAGGCGGAGAGCGGGGCGAGGTCGGGGTCGACCTTGACCGCGTGCTTCGCGGGCACATCGGCGATCTCGCGCCAGCCGAGACCATGGAGGACGTGGTCGCCGACGGCGAAGCCCTCGGCGTTCGAGGCGATGACCTCACCGACCGCGCCGCCGTCCATGGGGTGGTCGAGCTTGAACGGCGGGGTGTACGACTTCACGTCGTTCATCCGGCCCCGCATGTACGGGTCGACGGAGAAGTACTTGTTGCGGACGAGGATGCGGCCTTCCGCCGGAGCGGCGACGGCGGCCTCGCGCAGCGCGAAGTCCTCGGCCTCGGGCCAGCCGTGGGGGCGGGCGACGAGGTGCCATTCACGGCTGGACGTGGGAAGTGCTGCAGACATGGGCTCGGGTTCTCCTCAATGTCCTACGGGGGAAGCCTTGCAGAAAAGCTTCATTACATGAAACAACCATGCTCCTAGATGTTTCATGATGTCAAGTAAATCGGTACGCTGGTCCCCATGGCCACCCGCACAGACCCCCTGACCCTTGAGGTCGTCGAGCTGATCGGCACCGTCGTGGCGCGCTACCACGAGGAGTACGACCGTGCCGCCGCCGCACACTCCCTCACCGGGGCCCAGGCGCGGGTCCTCGGGCTGCTGGCGCTGGAGCCGACCCCGATGCGGAAGATCGCCGTGAAGCTGAAGTGCGAGCCGTCGAACGTGACCGGCATCGTCGACCGCCTGGAGACCCGCGGCCTGGTCGAACGCCGCCCGGACCCGGCCGACCGCCGCGTGAAGCTGGCCGCCGTGACGGAGACGGGCCGGCAGACGGCCCGGGAGCTGCGGGACTCGCTGGACTTCGCCCGGGAGCCGCTGGCCGAGCTGTCGGAGGCGGAGCGGACGGCGCTACGGGATCTGCTGCGGCGGATGCTGGGCGCGGGTGAGGCGACGCGGCCCCGGTCGAGCGCCGACGGCGGACGAAGGGGCGATCAGCCACTCCTTTAGGGTGACTTCATGCAGGAGGTCGAGTATCTGCCCGCCCAGCGGAACACCTGGTGGTTCTGGTTCGCGGTCGCGGTCGCGTTGTCCGTCTACGCCGTCGCCGCCTTCGCGACGGGGTGGTCCCGGGGGACGAACACCGGCGCGTTCCTCTCGGCGCTGGGCTTGATGGGCATTCCCGCGGCCCCCTGGCTGGCAGGCATGGCGCTCGGGCGCACGACCGTGGACGCGCAGGGCATCCGGGCCCGGAGGCTGATCACTCGTTCCGCTGCCGCCTGGCACGAGATCGCGAAGATCGAAGTGGACAAGGAGGGCGGGTACCACGGGCGCTACGACTACTGGATCCGGATCGATCGCCACGACGGCAGTTCGTTTCGCCTGCCGACTCCGATGACATCCGATGCCGGAGCCGATCCGTCCTTCGAAGCCGCGCTCGAACGCATCACGCGGCAGTGGGAGCAGGCGACCAGACCTTCGCAGTGAAGGCCCGCTTTCCGCGCGCACCACCGGAGGGACCGTGCCGCGGCAGTCCGATCCGCCCGCGGGTCGGATGCGGGCGGATCGGCAGAGGAGCAGCCCAGGCGGGGGCCCGGTGCGGAACACCGGATTCCGCGAGCAGCCGGTCCGATACGCCTGACCTGCGGGAAGATGGGCGGCATGACCGCCCCCGCCCCCTTCGGCCCGCTCGAATTCCAGCTCGTCCTGCTCCGCCGGATGGCCGACCACCAGCCGGAGCTGGTCGAGGAGGCCCGCCAGGAGCTGAGCGCCTCGCCCGCCGACATGCGGGAGGCCAACCGCCGCTGGCAGGCCATGGTCCGGGCGCCCCGGGGGCGGGGGTCGCTGCGGCGCTACCGCGCGGTGCTCGGGGAGCCGGAGCTGACGCTGAGGCGCCGGGTGGGCGATGTGGAGTGCGAGGCGCTGCTCTGGCCGGCGCCGCTCTGGCCGGACCTGCGCTTCGAGGTGATGGCCGGACCGGGCGGGGCGGTGTGGAACGAGTGGCTGGTCCGGGCTCCGGGGGCGGCGGGCCCCGGGCTGACCTCCGTGGCCTCGCTGCGCCCCTGGTCGTGCACCGTGGACGAGGTGGCGCGGGCGTTTCCCCCGGCACGGCCGATGGAGGGGAGTGCGCCGACCCGGTGGGCGCTGGCCGTCACGGACCCGGGGAGCGGCCGGCCGTATGTCGCGGAGTTCACCTGGGGGCTCTTCCAGCGCCTGCTGCCGGGCTGAGCGGGGAGTCGGCGGGAGAAGCCGCGAAGCGGGGCGCGACGCGGTCCGTGGCCCGGGGCTGCCTGCCGACCCCGGGTTGGCGGGGCGTCGGCTCGCGGGTCCCCTCGACGGACCAGCCCAGCGCGCGCGACCCGGTGCGGAACGCGACGATGCGAGGAGAAGCCGGCTCGCCGCCGGTGCCACCGTCCGCGCCCTCGGGAGAATCCGCCGTGACCGTCAGCCTTGAGCAGTTGCAACGTTGCCACGTCGCCGTCGATCTCGGGGCCGCGAGGACCCGGGTCTACGTGAAGGGGCTCGGGCTCGTCGTCGACGAACCGAGCGTCGCCGCCGTCAACGTCCGTACGGGATCGCTCATCGCGGTCGGCGTGCTCGCCGAGCAGATGACCGGCCGCACCCCCGAGTACATCCGGGTCGTCCGCCCGGTCTCCGGCGGTTCCGTCGTCGACATCGAGATGGCCCAGCGGATGCTGCGCCACCTCCTCGGCGACAAGCTCCGCCGCCAGCTGCGCCGCAAGCCCCGGCTGCGCGCCGCCGCCTGCATCCCGCACGAGGCCGATCCGCTGGCCCAGCGCGCCACGGTGGAGACCCTGGTCGGGCTCGGCGCCCGGCGGGTCGAGCTGGTGGACACGCTGATCGCGGCGGCGGCGGGATGCGGGCTGCCGGTGGAGCAGCCGACCGCGACCATGATCATGGCGTGCGGGGCGGCCACCACCCAGATCGCCGTGCTCTCGCTCGGCTCGATCGTGACGGCCGTCCGCATCCCGGTCGGTGGCAACGCCATCGACGAGGCCGTGATCCAGTACCTGCGCCAGCACCACGCGCTGATGCTCCCGAGCCAGTCCGTGCGCCCGCTCCAGCTGGCGCTGCACGGCAACGGCCTCCAGCTCACCGGACCCGCCCTGACCGAGATCCACGGCCGGGACGTGGCGACCGGGCTCGCCCGTTCGGTGCAGGTCGACACCGCCGCCGTACGGCAGGCCATCCACGCCCCGCTCACCGCCGTCCTCGACGGGGTCGGCAAGGTGCTGCGGGAGTGCCCGCCCGATCTGGTGGCCGACCTCGCGGACCGCGGGATCATGATGGTGGGCGGCAGCGCCCTGCTCCCGGGCCTCGACCGGATGCTGCGGGACGCGACCGGTATGCCGGTGCTCATCGCGGACCGCCCCGACGTCTGCTCGGTGCTCGGCCTCGGGGCGATGCTGGACGGCAGGATCCAGCCCATGGTCCTCAACCCGCTGGCGGGCTAGGCCCGGAAGGCTCCCGGGCCCCTTGTCCCCCGTCGACCGACTGCCGATGCTTCTGGAGGCCGTCCTCAGCATCGGCAGTGACCTCGGGCTCCGCGCCACCCTCCAGCAGATCGTGGACACCGCCACGACCCTGACCGGGGCCCGGCACGGCGCCCTCGGCATGCTGGAGCCCGACGACGACCGGACCGGGGCGCTCTACACGACCGGGATGACGGAGGCCGAGCGGCGTTTCGTCGACCGGCTCCTCCCGGAGCGCCGGGCGGGGCTGCCGACGGAGGCCGGGGAGGGGGAGCCGGAGGGCGCACCCGCTCCGGCGTTCCTCGTCGCCCCCGTCCAGGTGCACACCGAACTCTTCGGCCACCTCAGCCTGGCCGGGAAGAGTTCGGGCCCTTTCAGCGAGACGGACCGGGCGCTGCTGCACGTCCTCGCCTCCCAGGCGGGCATCGCGATCGGCAACGCCCGGCTCTACGAGAGCGCCCGGCAGCGCGAGCGGTGGATCGAGGGGGCGGCGGCGGTCACCACGGCCCTGCTGACCGGGACGGACGCGGCCGACGCCCTGACGACCGTGGCCGAGAGCGCCCGGGTGCTCGCCGGAGCCTCGGCAGGTGTGATCCTCCAGCCCACCGAGGAGGGCGGGATGGAGATCGTGACGGCCTCCACCCCCGACGGCCCGGGGGGCATCGTCGGCACGACCATCGCGCCCGGCTCCCCCGTCCTGGTCCAGCTGCTCGGCGGCGAACCGGTCTTCATCGACGACTCCGCCACCGACCCCCGGATGACCACCGACGTACGGTCCCGGTTCGGGCCCAGCATGATGCTGCCGCTGCAGAGCGGCGGTCGGCTCATCGGGACCCTCGCGCTGCCCCGGCGGCGCGGCGCACCCCCGTACACGGCGGTCGACCGGCTGCTGGCGACCCAGTTCGCCTCGCAGGCCGCCCTGGCGCTGGTGATGGCGGACGCGCAGGCGGACCGGGAGCAGCTCGCGGTGTACGAGGACCGCGACCGGATCGCCCGCGACCTGCACGATCTGGTGGTCCAGCGGCTCTTCGCCACGGAGATGATGCTGGAGTCGACGCGCCGGCGGGCCACGGCGGAGGAGGCCGGTGAGCTGCTGGGGCGGGCCGTGGACGAGTTGGACTCCACCATCCAGGAGGTCCGCACCGCGATCTTCGCTCTCCAGCAGCCGCCGACCGAGGCTCCGAGCACGTTCCGGGGGCGGGTGCTGCGGGAGACCGGAGGCGCCTCGGCGCTGCTGGGCTTCCTGCCGTCGGTGCACTTCACGGGGGCGGTGGACGCGCTGGTGCGCGAGGCGACGGGCCGGGAGCTGCTGGCCGTGCTCCGCAAGGCGCTGGCCGCCGCTCACCGCAGGCCCGGGGTCTCGGCCATCGAGGTGGAGGTGGACGCGACGGTGCGGCTGGAGGACGGGCGGGGCGCGGTGCGGCTGGTGGTGGTGGACGACGGCCGCGACGAGGAGGGGGGCCGGTCGACGACGGTGACCTGGCAGGCGCCGCTGTGAGGCGGGCCGGGGCGGGGCGGGCCGGGGCGGGGCGGGCCGGGGCGGGGCGGGCCGGGGCGGCCGGTGCTTTCGGGGCCGCCCTGTAGAGGCGGGGCCAAGCCGTGGCGGCCGGTGCTTCGGGGGCCGCCCGTAGCTTCGGCCCTGTCCGTGCTTCGGGAGCCGCCCGTAGCTCCGCGCTGTCAGTGCTTCGGGGCCGCCCGCAGGGCGATCCGGGTGGTGGAGTGGGCCACGCCCGCCTCCCGTTTCAGCCGCCGCAGCAGCGTGTCCAGCGCCACCGGGTCGGCCGCCGTGGCGCGGATCAGATAGTCGTGGCCGCCCGTCAGGTGCACCACCTCCGTGATCCCGGGCAGCATCAGCACCGAGCGCTCGAACTCCTCGTTCGTCGTGTCCAGCCGCAGCGTCACGTCGATGAAGACGACCAGGCCCGAACGGGTGTCGGCGGCCGGATCGACGATGACGGTGAAGCCCCGGATCACCCCGTCGCGACGCATCCGACGGACCCGGTCGCCCGCCGCGTTGGCGCTGAGCCCCACCCGGACGCCCAGGTCCCGGTACGAGATCCGCGCGTCCTCCTGGAGGATGCCGATGATTTCCCTGTCCAGCCGATCCATACCGCGATTGTCCCAGCTTGCGGCGATATCGGCTGAGGGAGTCCAGGGGAAGGGCGAGGACTGGAGCCGAAGAAGAACCGGGGAGGACCGCAGGGAGCGCGTGGCGGCCGGGGGAGCCCCCCGTCACCCGGTCGGCGCAGACCAGCGGGCTGTGCGCGCCCCCGCGCCCTTGGTCGGCTTCATGCTCCTGTCCGATCCGGCGCCGGCGGGCTGCGTGTACGCGTACGGGCGGATGCGGACCCTGCGGCGTGGCGGGTGAGCCGTACGCGGAGGGCGGCGGCGGGGCGTCACCCCGTATGCGCGTCCCGGGCCCGCAGGCAGGAGTACCCGAGCGCCAGCGCCAGCGCCACCCACACCAGCAGCACCCCCAGGCCCGTCCACGCGCTCGAACCGTCGAGTCCCGTCTGCGTGATCCGCATCCCGGCGGTGTCGGGGAGATAGCCGGCGAACCGCTCCGTGGCGGGCAGCACCGACAGGAGGGGGGAGACGAGGAAGAACAGCGGCATCAGCACGCCGAGCGCCGGCACCGCGCTGCGCAGCGCCATCGCGACGCCGTACGAGAACAGGGCCAGCAAGGCGAGGTACAGCCCCGCGCCCAGCAAGGCGCGCAGGACACCCGGGTCGAACACCGAGGCGGCGTAGTCACCCATGGCGAGCCGGCCGACGCCGAAAGCGGCCGCCGAGGCCGCCCACCCCGTGAGGAGAGTGACCCCCGCCAGCACGGCGGCCTTGCAGCCGTAGAACAGCCCGCGCCGGGGCACGGCGTGCAGGGACACGGCGAGCAGCCCGGTGGAGTACTCGGCGGACACGCTGAGTACGGCGAGGACGACGACGGCGAGCTGGGCGAGGTTGAGGCCGGCGAGGCTCGTGGCGGTCGGGTCGAGCGCCGCCAGGTCCGCCTCGGTGAGGCCGTCGGCGCTGTGCCGGGTGAGCCACGAGAACCCCAGACCGAGCAGGACGGTGACGGCGACGACCGTGCCCAGGGTCCACGGCGTCGAACGGACGGTGCGCAGCTTGGTCCACTCGGACAGCAGGACGGGGCGTACGGCGGTGGCCATCCGGCCGACGGCGTTCGGGGCGCCCTGAGGAGCGGTGTCCGCCTTCTGAACGGTTCCGGCCATGCGTCAGCCCTCCTGCCGGTGTCCGGGGCCCGCCGGGGCGACAACCGCCTGACGAGTGCGGAACTGGGCGGTGTCGCCGACGAGGTTCATGTAGGCGTCCTCCAACGAGGCGTGGTGTGGGGTGAGTTCGCAGAGGGGCAGCCCTTCGCGCGCGGCCATCTCGCCCAACGCGCCGGGTGAGAGGTCGTACACGTCAAAGCCACCGTCGGCGTCGCCGGGCTCCTCGGCCTCCGCCGGGAGCGCCGGTGTGTAGGAGGCTCCTGCGCTTTCCAGGAGCTGTCGCAGCCGGTCCGGCCGGGGCGATGCGATACGTACGCGCCTGGGTGAATGCGACTCCCTGAACTCCCGCACCGTGGTGTCCGCCAGCAGCCTGCCCTGCCCGATGACCACCAACCGATCGGCGGTGAGCGCCATCTCGCTCATCATGTGGCTGGACACCAGCACCGTCCGCCCTTCCGCCGCCAGTGCCCGCAACAGACCGCGGAGCCAGCGGACGCCGTCCAGATCAAGGCCGTTGACCGGCTCGTCGAGCAGCAGCACCTCGGGGTCGCCGAGGATCGCCGCCGCGATGCCGAGACGTTGCCGCATCCCGAGGGAGTAGCCCTTGACCCGCTGGCCCGCGACCGTCTGCAGCCCGACCCGGGTCAGCACCTCGTCCACGCGGGAAGGCGCGATGCGGTTGCTCTGGGCGAGCGACAGCAGGTGATCCCGCGCCGATCTGCCGCGGTGCAGGGCCTGGGCGTCCAGCAGGGCGCCGACCGTGCGCAGCGGGTGCGGTATGTCCCGCAGCGGGCGGCCGGCGACCGTGGACCATCCCGACGTCGGGCGGTCCAGCCCGAGGATCATCCTCATGGTCGTCGACTTGCCGGCGCCGTTCGGCCCGAGGAACCCCGTCACGGCGCCCGGCTCGACCCGGAAACCGAGGTCGTCCACCACGGTCTTTCCCGCGTACTTCTTGGTGAGGCGGTGGACTTCGATCACGGTGCCGCCTCCTCGGTGAGCTCTCCGTCCACCAGGGTCAACCGCCGGTCGGCGAGGTCCGCGTACTCACCGCTCGTCCGGTGGCTGACGACCAGGACGAGACGCCCCTCCTCCTTCCATGCCGTGAGCTGCCCGTCGAGCTCGGCCGCGGCAGCCGCGTCCAGTGCGTTGAACGGCTCGTCGAGCAGGATCAGCCGGGGTTCGTGCAGGGTCGCCGCCACCAGGCCGATCTTCTTGCGGGTGCCGAGTGACAGTTCCCTGACGAGGGTGTCGCACCAGTGCTGTGCGCCGTACCGCTCAAGCTCCGCCAGCGCCCGGCGCAGTGGTGTCCCCCACAGCCGGCTGACGAAGGCGAGCTGCTCACGCACCGTCAAGTACTCGTACAACGGGGGCTCGTCCTGGACGAAGCCGCGCAGCGCGCAGGCCGCGGCGCTGTCCGGGCGGTGACCGTCGATGGTCACCTCTCCCGTGGTCGGTGAGAGCAGTCCCGCCAGCAGCCTCAGGAAGGTGCTCTTGCCGGAGCCGTTCTCTCCGGACAGCGCGATGAGACCAGGTGGTCCCAGCTCCGTGTCGAGCGTTCGCAGCACCTCCCGGTCGCCGTAGCTCACGGAGAGGTCTCGCATTCGAATCACTGGTCAGCTCCTCAGGTCCGCGGGGTCGACGACCGCGGCGGTAGTGCGGCGGCCCGGCCGGACGGTCCAGGCGGCAGCGGCGGCCAGCACAGCGAGCACGACCAGCGCCGGCACGCAGGCCAGCAGGTCGCTCACGACCCCGGTGCCGCCTGGCAGCGACGGGGCGAGCAGCAGCACGGGCGCCAGGGGGACCCAGGTCAGCACGGCCTGCAGAATGCCCGCCGAGGGCGCCCGGGTGACCCTGGACTGGCCCGCCGCCTCGGCGGGTGGGGTGATGCGTGCGGTCACGGTGGCCGCCGCGCCGCAGGACGCGGCCGCCGCCAGCGCCACGGCGGCCATCGCCGGCAGGCCTCGGCCGCCTCCCGCCGTCAGCAGCGCCCAGCCCAGCGCACCGGGTGCCGCCAGCACAGCGGTGGTGGCGGCCACCGAGAGCGCCTTGTAGCCACCGAGGGCCCGCTCGGACAACGTCGACTGGCGCAGCAGGTCCCAGGCGCGGCGCTCGCCCTCGACCCCCGCGGTCTGTACAGCCTCGTCTCCGATCACCAGCATCCCGCCGACCAGCATGGCGGCGGCGGCCGGGAACGGTACGTCGAGCGGTACGCCGCCGACAGCGGAGTGGACCAGGCCGGTCGCCCCCAGCGCGACGCTGCCCGCGAACCAGAGCCGGAGTACGGCAGTGGTGCCGGGCAGACCGCGGACCGCCGCATACGCGTCCTTGAGCAGGAATCCGGCCATCAGGCTTCTCGGCATCACCAGGCGCCCGGGCCGGGGCGCGTACCGGACGGGTGCGTCGGCCCGCAGCATCCGGTGCCTGCCCGCAGCGGCCAGCCAGCAGCCGCCGAGCAGCGCGAAGGGCAGCGACACGGCGACGGTCACCAGCCCCGTCCACCAGGTTCCCGAGCGCAACAGCTCCTCCCACCAGCCCGGCTGTACGGCCGTGAGGGTGTCGCGCAGGATCCGCGGCAGGGCCTCCACCAGCGGGCCCTGCTCACGCAGCGCCCCGGTCACCAGCGCCAGCGACCAGCCCGCCAGGCCGCCGAGGCCCGCCATCACCACGAGCTGGCGGATCTTGACCAGACCCACCTCCCCGCCACCACTGCGCGCGTAGACGCCCAGCAGGAACAGCTGGACGCAGCTGCCGAGCAGGACGGTGCACAGGGTGAGCGTCCAGGCGTACGGCAGCAGTTCACGCCCCGCCGGGGAGGCGCTCAGCCAGGAACCCAGGAAGACCGAGGCGAAGGCCGCCAACGCCACCGAACCCAGCAGAGCGGGCAGCACGCCTCGGACCAGGATGACCTGGCCGGGACGTAGGGGCAGCGCGGTCAGCATGGCCCGGTCGGGGGGGTCGATCAGCAGGCGCACCTGGTGCGGCTGGGTACCGGCGGCGAGCGTCACCACCAACAGCACCACCAGTGGCCAGGAGTAGCGGGCGAGTTCCGGGAGGCCGGCCTCCTGCACCGGGCCGAACCGGGCGGCCAGCAGCCCCGCGCCCAGAACCGCGGCGAACGCGAGCACGGCCCCCAGGACATAGCAGCCCACGACCGCGAGTTGCATCCAGAGCGGGGTGGCCCGCCCCTGAAGCAGGTTGATCTTCCGGCGACCGTCCGCGATGCCCAGCGCCAGACAGTCCGACGCGTAGGCCAGCGGTCCGCGAGCGCGCTCCGCCCGGCCGTGGGGCGTCATCGCCGCCCCGGCAGAACCGTCAGCAGCGTGGCGGTCGCCAGCGCCACGAGGAACGCCCCCGCCAGCACCTGCAGGGGACCGGGAGCCGGGAACAGCACACCGGCCACCGCGGGCACCACTCCGCCCGCGCCCGCGACGAGCACCAGGACGAACTCCCCCACGCGAAGCGTGATGACGACGAAGGCGAGAACGAGCAGCAGCAGCGGGAAGAACCACCACACCCACTGCAGCCAGTCCTGAGCGGACAGCACGAAGTCCCGGTTGCTGTCCGCCAGTCGGCCGGAGGACGCGACGACCTCCCGCACCTCGTCGTGGCGTGCCGAGTAGAGGAACGCGCGGGTCCACGCGACGAGCGCGGCAGCGAGGAGGGCCGCGCAGGCCAGCCGCCGTCGACGGCTGCTCGCGGAGTGTTCGGTGCGGTCGTTCACGGTCGTACGCCTTCGCTCTACGGTCGGGGGACGGGGTGCCGGGCCCCTGGTCACACCACTGCCATCAACAGCGCGAGCGCCGCTGCCGGCAGTGCGGCACAGGCCGCCGTGCGCGGCCATCCCAGGCCCGGCGCGATGCGTCGCAGCAGTACGCCGATCACCACGGCCAGGACGGCCAGACCGGGCTCCGGGGCCGACAGCCAGGAGAGGACCGTGCGGTCCTCGGCTCCCGCGAGTGAGGCAAGGAGAAGAACGCCGGTACGCACCGCCAGATACCCGGCGATGACGGCGCCCAGCAGGTGTCTGAGCCGGCGGAAGTCGGCCTGGACTCCCCACCACCGGCAGCCGGCGGCCCCCAGCGCACCGATCGCCAGGGCGAGGACGATGTAGGCGACGGAGTTGAACAGCCAGGCTGTCGCCCAGGCCGCCCACACGGCGACGTCCAGCTCTCCGGCCGTGGCGTCCGTCAGCTTGCGGGAGGCTTCCTCCTGGTAGACGCCGAGGAAGCGGCCCATCAGAAGAGCCAGCAGGGTCACACAGCCCAGCAGTCCGACCTGCTGGGCCCGCCGCGCTCGCGAGGCTTCCCGGGGCGAACCGTCCGCTCCGGGTTCAGCGGGATGGTCGTGGGAGGCGAGGGAACGCGCGGGGGTGCGGCGCTCGTCCACGGCGTCGCTCGTGCGTGGCGCGGCGAACTCCATCAGGTACTCACCCAAGTCTCAATGGTTGCGGCGATCAGAAGCAGGGAGAGCGAGACTGCCAGGAGGCCGAACGCGTCGTTGACGATGCCCCGTACGCTGGGGCGCGGCCCGCCTCGCCCCAGGAAATGTCTGCCCAGGGTGACCAGCGGCACCAGCCCGGCCGCCACGGCGATGCCCAGGGCGGGCAGTTCCAGCCAGGCGTGCGGCAGGATGTGCCGTGCCATGGGGCCGAACCCGCCGATCGCGGTCGCCTGAGCGAGGCCCATGCCCGTGAGCAGGCCGCTTACCAGGGTGAAGGCGATGGTCGCCAGCCCGCAGGTGAGAATGCCCCCGAACGCCAGCAGGGCGACGCTCGCGTTCGTGCTGTAGATCGACCACCACAGACCTGGAGTCGCCTCGACCTTGCGTGCCTCGACCCCGAAGTCGAGGCGGTCGCCGATCACGATGCCGATGAGCATGGGCCCGAACCACATGGCGGCACCCAGCAGGAGCGCCAAGCGCTGCCGCCGTAGCAGGTCGGTCAGCGGCACTACGGTCACTACGGATCCCCCACTCACGTCATTCCTTCGCAGGCGCTCTCGGCGGTCCTGGCTCCCCGTGGGACCGCCGGCAGTTTCCCCGCCCCCCGCGATGGTCGTCGCGGGAGGCAGGGGCGGGCGGGCCGGAAGCCCGGCCCTCCCGGTTACTTGACGATCGCGGCCTTGCCGACGGCCTTGCGCAGCAGAGCCAGGCCGATGCCGCCGATGGCGGTGGCGCCACCGAACACGGAGAGCGCGGTGGCCACGTCCATGCCTGCCATGATCGCGGTCGCGGCACCGGCGGCCTGGGCCGAGGTGAACCCGAACCAAGCGGTCAGGACGGCCGGGGCGACCACGCCGAGGAACAGCAGAGCGCTGCCCGCGACAGCGACACCCGCGCCGGCGATCGTGGCGCGGCTGAATGACTTCGTCATGACATACCTCCCGAGGGCCGGAGCACCGGCCCTTCATGCAGTGTGCGAATTAGGCTGGACTTCGCGGCGTGCCGGGCACGACCGCGCACCGGTCCCCGCCCTGATTCGAGCAGGGCGGGGACCGGGCGGGCTCGACGGCCTTCTGGCCACGAACCCTCTCGAAGTACAATCGCGCAACGCTCACGCCTCCACATCCGCCGACCAGCGGTAGAGGCCCCCGCCGGTCGGCGGGGTGGGCGAGGCGCTCGCCGAGAAATGCGCTCCCACCGCAGGCGAACCGCCCTCGCACACATGTAGCTGAGATGATCCAAGTCGGGGGAAACAGCACGTGATTAAGGTTATGGTCATAGGCGATGAAAAGCTGCTCATCGACTGTCTTCGGTATGTACTTGCGTCAGCTCCGGGCATAGAGGTGCCGGACGCGTGCGAGGAACCGCACGCGGTGGCCCAAGTGATGCGCCACCGGCCTGATGTACTCCTCGTCGCTCAGCGGGAGCCGGGCACCGACGAGCTCACCGCCCTTTCGGCACTGCGGGAATGCCCGGATCCTCCGGCAGTCGCCGTACTGGCCGCTGACGCGGAAGAAGCACAGGTCACCGAGGCCCTGCGGCTGGGGGTCTCCGGGTATCTGCTCAAGGACGCGGCCCCGTCGGAGCTGATCGACGCCGTACGGGTGCTCGCCTCGGGATCCATCGTGCTGTCGCCGGCCGTGGCGGGGACCGCGCTGGCCGACCGCCTGTCGTCCGCCCGGCCGGACGCTGTGGAGCACCGGCAGTTGTCCGCCCTGACCAAGCGGGAGCTCCAGGTTCTCGTCCTGCTTCCCAAAGGACTGTCGAACGCGCAGATCGCCCGACGCTTGTTCATGAGCCCAGCCACAGTGAAGGACTACATCAGCAGCATCCTCGCGAAACTCCACCTTTCCAACCGGGTGCAGGCCGCGGTTTTCGCCTCGCAGATATCACCCGGCATGCCGGCATTCGACATACCACCCGCCCCACCGTCCCGCTCCGGGAGTCCTGCGTATGCCCAGCACGGCCTTTGATATCGGATGACGACTGATATCCAAGGCACCTGCCCACCCGGTACGGGACGCGTTCACCAGGCCGGCGGCTTCCCGGTCGGCGACCTCCCGGGGCACGGCCGCGGGCGGCCGATGGTGACGCGGCCCTCACTCGGTACGGGGGTGCCGGCGGGGCCCAGCCCTTAGGCTTCTCGGCGTGACCCTCCTTCTTCCGGCGCTCCAGTCCCCCACCGGCCCGGCAGCCTCCCGGGAGGCCGTCCGCTTCGGTGATCTCTCCCTGACGTACGGTCGGTTGGCCGAGGCCTCCGCCGCGCTCGCCGCCCGGATCGCGGATGCGGGCCGGGTCGCCGTCTGGGCCACCCCGACCGCGGAGACGGTCATCGCGGTGGTGGCGGCGGTGCGGGCCGGGGTGCCCGTCGTGCCGCTCAACCCGCGGACGGGCGAAGCCGAGTTGGCGCACATCCTGGCCGACAGCGGGCCCGCGGCCGTGCTGGCGGGGCCGGACGACGAGCTGCCGCCCGCGCTGGCGAGACTGCGGCGGGTGGCGGTGGACGCGCGGGAGTCCGACCGAAGGGACGGCTGCGCGGCGACCGAAGGCGCGCCCGAGGCCTCCGTCGCGGCGGACGGCCACGCGACGGACGGAGGCGTCGCCCCGGCGGACGGCCGCGCGCCCGGTGCGGGTGGCCCCGAGTCCCCCGCACTCATCGTCTACACCTCCGGCACCACCGGCCCGCCCAAGGGGGCCGTGCTCCCCCGGCGGGCCGTCGCCGCGTCCCTGGACGCGCTGGCGGACGCCTGGGGGTGGACCGGCGACGACGTCCTGGTCCACGCCCTGCCGCTGTTCCATGTCCACGGGCTGATCCTGGGCGTCCTCGGGCCGCTGCGGCGGGGCGGTTCGCTGCGTCACCTGGGGGCGTTCTCGGCCGGGGGCGTGGCTCGCGAGCTGGGGTCCGGGGGCACGATGCTCTTCGGCGTTCCGACGATGTACCACCGGCTGGCGGAGGGGCTGGACGCCCCTGAGGGGACCGCCGAACGGGATGCGCTGGCAGGGGCGTTGGCCGGGGCGCGGCTGCTGGTCTCCGGTTCGGCGGCGCTCCCCGTGCACGACCACGAGCGCATCGCGGCGGCGACCGGGCGGCGCGTGATCGAGCGGTACGGGATGACGGAGACCCTGATGAACACGGGGACCCGGGCGGACGGCGTACCGCGCCCCGGCACGGTCGGACCGCCACTCGCCGGGGTGGAGCTGCGGCTGGTGGAGGAGGACGGCACGGTGCTGGAGGGGCCGCAGGCGATCGGGGAGATCCAGGTCCGGGGCCCGAACCTGTTCACCGGCTATCTGAACCGGCCCGACGCCACCGCCGCCGCGCACACGGCCGACGGCTGGTTCCGTACGGGCGATGTCGGCAGGGTGGACGCGGACGGGTACGTGACCATCGTCGGGCGCAAGGCCACCGACCTGATCAAGAGCGGTGGCTACAAGATCGGCGCGGGCGAGATCGAGAACGTGCTCCTCGGTCACCCCGGGGTCCGCGAGGCCGCCGTCACCGGCGAGGCGGACCCGGACCTCGGTGAGCGGGTGGTGGCGTGGGTGGTCGCGACCGACCCCGACGCGCCACCCTCAGCCGAGGAGTTGGCGGATCTGGTGGCGGGGCAGTTGGCCCCGCACAAGCGTCCGCGTACCGTGCGCTACCTGGACGCGCTGCCCCGCAACGACCTGGGGAAGATCATGAAGAGGTCGCTCCATGTCCGGTGACGCCACCGGCGGGACGACGCCCCGGGCCACCGCCCGCGAGGCCATCGCCCTGCTCACCGGCGGGGCGGGCTTCACCGAGCACCGGCCCCCGGCGCCGCGCACGCTCCCGCCGGACGGCCCGCTCGGCTGGGCGGGGTACGACGCGGCGCGCGAGCGGGCGGCGGCGCGGACCGGCGAAGACGAGTCGGTCGTGTACGGGACGGGGGTCGTCGGCGACCGGGAGTGCGTGCTGCTCTCCTTCGAATTCGGCTTCCTGGGCGGCTCGTTGGGGCAGCTGACAGGGGACCGGCTGGAGGCCGCGTACGGTCTTGCCCTCACCCGCCGCCTGCCGCTGGTCGCGCTCGTCGCCACGGGTGGCAGCCGGATGCAGGAAGGCATGGTCGCGCTCACCCAGCTCCAGCGGGTGGCCGCCGCCTCCACCCGGCTGCGGTCGGCGGGGCTCCCGCAGATCGCCGTGGTCCGCGACCCCACGACCGGCGGCGGCTGGGCCACGGTGGGGGCGGGCGCGGATGTGGTGCTGGCACTGCCGGGCGCCCAGATCGGGTTCGCCGGCTCCCGGGTTCGGCCGCCGGACGCCGACCCGTACGCGTACGGCGCCGAGGGCCAGTTGGCGGCGGGCCAGGTGGACGCGGTGGTCGCGGGCCCGGAACTGCCCCGCACGGTGGGGCTGTGGTTGCGGGCGCTGGGGGCGGGCGCGGTGCGCGAGGAGGGGGCCGGCCTTGTGGGGAGATCCGCCGGCGCACCCCTCCCCCGGGCCCAGACCTCCTCCGGCGGGCTGCCGGGGAGTGGGCGCGAGGCGGTGGAGCGGGCGCGGGCGGTGGGGCGGCCACGCGCAAAGGCGTATCTGGACGACTACTTCGCCGTACGGCTCCCCCTCCACGGGGACCGGTGCGGCGGCAGGGACCCGGGGCTGCTCAGCGGGTTCGGGCTGCGGACGGACGGGCAGGCCGTCGCGTACGTCGCGCAGTGCGGGACCCCGACGCGCCCGGCCGGATACCGGGCGGCGGCCCGGACGATCCGGCTCGCGGACCGGCTCGGTGTGCCCGTCCTCACTCTGGTCGACACCCCCGGCGCCGCCAACGACGCCGAGGCGGAACGGGCGGGCGCGGGCGCGGCCATCGCGGACACCTTCGCGGCGATCGCGGCGGCCCGGGTCCCGGTGACCACGCTGGTGATCGGCGAGGGCGGATCGGGCGGTGCGCTGGCCCTCGCGGCACCCGGCAACACCCACGTGACGGCCGACAGTTACTTCTCCGTCATCGCCCCCGAACTCGCGGCGGCCATCCTCAAGCGACCGCCGGAGGAGACCGGCGCCACCGCCGACCAGCTCCGGCTGCGGCCGCAGGACCTGGTGGAGCTGGGGATCGCCCGCTCGATCGTCCGCTGACGAGCTCGTCGGGGGGCTCATCCCGACCACGGGGCCGGGTAGGTCCGCAGCGCCGAGACGATGCCGCGTTCGCGCAGCAGGATGTCGGAGCCGAGCAGCAGCAGATAGCGGTCGCCGTCGGCATCGGCGCGCGCGAGATCGAGCACGAGAGTTCCCCCATTCCTCGAAAGAAGACTTCGACAGAAGACGGCGTGCCGCAGAGGGGCGAAGGCCACGTTTCGGGAAAGGCCGCGTTTCGGGAAAGGCCGCGTTTCGGGAAAGGCCGCGTTTCGGGAAAGGCCGCGCGGGTCGTGCGCGGGTGGCTGTGGCGGCCGGTCGGATCACGGCCCGCCACGGGGGCGGGGGGGGGGGGGGGGGGGGGGGGGGGGGGGGGGGGGGGGGGGGGGGGGGGGGGGGGGGGGGGGGGGGGGGGGGGGGGGGGGGGGGGGGGGG
>NZ_JBWKCM010000008.1:0-15488 GCF_056436485.1 Streptomyces sp. NPDC043746
CCCCACCCCCCACCACCCCACCCCCCCCCCCCCCCCCCCCCCCCCCCCTCTTCCCCCCCCCCCCCCCCCCCCCCCCCCCCCCCCCCCCCCCCCCCCCCCCCCCCCCCCCCCCCGGCCCGCACGGCGGGCCCCCTGATCTCCGGGCCGCGGTGGCGCTGACACCTGTCCTGTCGCGCCCAGGCGCTGCCGCGGCCCGGAACCACACACTTCGATTTCAACAAACTGTTGACGCTTCCTCCGCGGCGAACCTACGCTCCTCAAGCCGTCAGCAGCTCGTACGAAAGGTCATCCCGCCACATGGCTAAGCGTGTGCTCACGACCGAGTCAGGCGCCCCGGTCGCCGACAACCAGAACTCCGCCACCGCCGGTGCCGGTGGACCGATCCTCCTCCAGGACCAGCACCTCCTGGAGAAGCTCGCCCGCTTCAACCGTGAGCGCATCCCGGAGCGCGTGGTCCACGCCCGCGGCTCCGGCGCGTACGGCTACTTCGAGGTGACCGACGACGTCACCGGCTTCACCCGCGCCGACTTCCTCTCCGAGGTGGGCAGGCGCACCGAGACGTTCCTCCGCTTCTCCACCGTGGCGGACTCCCTCGGCGGCGCGGACGCGGTCCGCGACCCGCGCGGCTTCGCCGTCAAGTTCTATACGAACGAAGGCAATTACGACCTCGTCGGGAACAACACCCCGGTGTTCTTCATCAAGGACCCGATCAAGTTCCCCGACTTCATCCACTCCCAGAAGCGCGACCCCTTCACGGGCCGTCAGGAACCGGACAACGTCTGGGACTTCTGGGCGCACGCCCCCGAGGCGACGCACCAGGTCACCTGGCTGATGGGGGATCGCGGCATCCCCGCCTCCTACCGCCACATGAACGGCTACGGCTCGCACACCTACCAGTGGACGAACGCCGAGGGCGAGGCATTCTTCGTCAAGTACCACTTCAAGACCAACCAGGGCGTGCGCTCGCTCTCCGCCGAGCAGGCCGCCGAGCTGGTCGGCAAGGACGCCAACTCGCACCAGACGGACCTGCTCCAGGCCATCGAGCGGGGCGTCAACCCGTCCTGGACCCTGTACGTCCAGGTGATGCCGGCCGCCGAGGCCGCCGACTACCGGTTCAACCCGTTCGACCTCACCAAGGTGTGGCCGCACGCGGACTACCCGCTCCGGCGGGTCGGCCGGCTGGTGCTCGACCGGAACCCGGACAACGTCTTCGCCGAGGTCGAGCAGGCCGCGTTCTCGCCGAACAACTTCGTGCCCGGCATCGGCCCGTCCCCGGACAAGATGCTCCAGGGCCGGCTCTTCGCCTACGCCGACGCGCACCGCTACCGGCTGGGCGTCAACCACACCCAGCTGCCGGTCAACGCCCCGAAGGCGGCGCAGGTCGACAACTACGGCCGCGACGGGCTGCACGCCACCCGCTACGGCTCGCGCCACGACAAGAACTACGAGCCCAACTCGTACGCCGGCCCGACGCAGACGGACACCGCGCTCGGCGCCCCGCTCGCCGTCCACGGCTGGACGGGCACCTACGGGACGGCCGCCCACGTCAAGGACGACGACTTCTTCCAGGCGGGCGAGCTGTACCGGCTGATGTCCGAGGAGGAGAAGGGCCGGCTGGTCGCCAACATCGCCGGAGGCCTCTCACAGGTCACCCGCGACGACGTGATCGAGAAGAACCTCGCCCACTTCCGCGCCGCCGACGCCGACTACGGCAAGCGCGTGGAGGAGGCCGTCCGCGCCCTGCGCGAGGACTGAGCCTCCTGCCCAGGCCCCTGCCCGTCCCGCGCACCCGGATGAGGGGTGCCGCGCGGGACGGGCGGGACGACGAGGCCGCGGCGGCTGTGCGATGCCAGTGCGGTGGTGAAGGACCCGGGGACCGTCTTCTGACCTGAAGGAGACGCCCTCCCCCGGGTCCGATCGCCGCCGCCGCGGTCCCTGTCACTCAGGGCCCACCCCCAGCACCACCTTCGCTTTCCCCTGAACGAGGGCGCGGAGTACGGATACGGTCCCGTACTGCGCGCCCTCTTCGCCATGTCCCGACCCGGATCCCGGTGCCCTCCCCGCCTGACGCCCGGTGGCTTGAATCCATATAGACCGCGTACAGAGTCTGCCCAGAGACCTGCGTGCAGTATGGGCGGCGCATTGACCGCCTCTGCCGTTCTGGCACACACCCTGCCCGGCACCACAAGGGCCGTGTGCGGTGCGATACCCCTTCCTCCTCCCCCGCTCCCTTCCTCCTCCGCAGTGCGACAGACGGCTACCCGCACGACATGTACGGCACGTCACAGTCATCAGGTGAATACAAGGGGAAGCAGATGCTCGAAGTTGGTACTTCCCGGGCCGGTACCGAGCCCGCCAGCCGTTTTCTGACCACGGTCGACGAGGTCACCGTGCTGCTGGGGACGGCGGCCGACAAGGCCGACTCCCAGTACTCCGGCGACGCGCGGGGGGCCCTGCTCGGCCGGGTGGCCGAGGTCAACAAGGCCGCCGCCGCGGGCGACCAGCAGGCCCTGTACGTCCAGCAGTTCCTGCTCGACCGGATCTACCGGCTGCACACCAGGCTGACGGACCGGGAGACCGCCGAGGGCTCGGTCGTCGCGCACGAGATCGGCCGGCTGCTGGAGACCGCGACCGCCGAGGCGCAGGACCGGCTGATCGAGCCGGGGCTGCTGGAGGAGGCGCCCACCGAACCGCGCGCCTACCTCTCCTGGCTGAAGAAGACCGCCCGTGAGCACCGGGTCTACAAGCACCCCTACTACCACGAGTTCATCCGCAACCGGGCCACCGAGGCCGACCTGCGCAACTACGTGATGCAGGAGTCCGTCGTCGACGGCCGCTTCGACGATCTGCTGGCGATGATGCAGGTCGGTACGGCGGGTGCGGCGAAGATGGAGATCGCCGCCAACTTCTGGGACGAGATGGGCAACGGCGACCACGCCCAGGTCCACACCACCCTCTTCAACAAGATCTTCGAGGTCTTCCAGATCCCGGACGAGGAGCTGGAGCGCTCGCTCACCGCCAACTCGCTCCTCAACGGCAACCTCGCGGTGCTGCTGTGCCGTTACCGCTCGCTGTATCCGGAGGCCGTGGGCTTCCTCGGGATGACCGAGTGGATGGCTCCGGACCGGTTCGTCCAGGTCGTGCACGCCTGGGAGCGGCTCGGCCTGCCCGAGGTCGGCATCGTCTACCACCGGCTGCACATCACCATCGACTCCCAGCACGCCCAGGGCTGGTTCCACAACGTGGTGCTGCCCGCCGCCGAGTCCCCCCGGATGCGCCGGGCCATCGCCCGCGGCATCCTGTGGCGGCTCAACGCCTCGGCGACCTATCTGGACGAGCGCATGCCGTCGGTCGCCGGCTGAGCCCCCGCCACCGCCCAGCAGGAGCCACCACCCACCAGGAGGGGAGAGCACATGCCGCTCGGCACCGAAGGATTCACCGTCATCGACCTGCCCGAGGTCGCGCCCGACATCCCGCCCAGCTACGACCGCTGCCCGGTCGACGACTACATGGGCAACGGCACCCGCTTCAAGCGGTTCTCGCAGTACAAGCTCACTCCGGCCGAGGACGACACCTGGTCGTTCAAGCGGCTGCCGCACCGCGACTACACCACGTACAAGAAGTTCAACCCGGTCGGCGGCGGCATCCGCCGCGTCTACGAGCCGATCGAGGTGGACTTCACCCCGCTGATCGCCGAGGGCGTCCGCGAACTGGGCCTGGACCGGTCCGAGCCGTGGCAGATCAACGTCCACCAGAACCGGACCCGCGCCGAGGGCGGCCGGCCCGGACCGCTCACCCCGGAGGGCGTGCACCACGACGGCCATGAGTTCGTCATGATCGCCATCCTGAACAAGGTGAACGTGGCAGGCGGCACCACCCGGCTCTGGAAGCCGGGGGCGGACGCGCCCTTCTGGTCGGGGACGCTCGAAGCCGGCCAGGCGGTCCTGCTGGACGACCGGGGGCTCGCGCACGACGTCACGGACGTCCTCTCCGCCGACGGCGGGCCGGGCCACCGCGACATCGTGATCATCGCCTTCTCCCGCTGGGCGGAGAAGTGGTACGGCGACGAGCACGACGCGGCGGCGCTCGAAGAGCAAGAGGCCTGATGTACGGGGCCGTTCCCGGCCGCACCGCGCGGCCGGGGGCGGCCCTGTCCCCCGCCACCTACCTGAGACGAGTCATGACCGACTTCTTCAAGTATCAGGCACTGGGCAACGACTACGTGGTGATCGACCCCCGCTCCACCGACCTCCCCGTCACACCGGGGACCGTACGGCTCGTCTGCGACCGGCACTTCGGCATCGGCGCGGACGGGGTGGTGCACGGCCCGCTGGCCGGCCCCCGTCCCGGGGTCCCGGTCCCGCTGGCCCTCTTCAACTCCGACGGCTCGGCCTGCGGGCGCAGCGGCAACGGGCTGCGCATGTTCGCCCTGCACCTGGCCGAGCGGGAGGCGGGCAGCTGGGCGACCGGTGAGCCGTTCACGCTCCGGACGAGCGCGGGCGACAGCACCGTACGGATTCTGGACCAGGCGGCCGGAGCCGTCCAAGTCGGGCTCGGGATACCGGTGTTCGACGCCTCCGCCCTGCCGCTGCTGAACGAGGACGGCACCCCCGCCGAAGGCTCCACGCTCTCCGTTCCCCTGAGCGTCGGTGAGCGGAAGCTGACGGTGACCGCCCTCCACAACGGCAACCCGCACACCGTGGTCCCCGTCGACGAGCCGACCCCGGACCTGGCGCGACAGCTGGGCCCCCTGATCGCCGGGCACGCGCGCTTCCCGCACCGCACCAACGTGCAGTTCCTGCGGGTGGTGAACCGGGGCGCGCTGCGGATCGAGGTGTACGAGCGGGGCGCCGGCTACGCGCTGGCCTCGGGCAGCAGCGCCTGCGCCGCCGCGTCGGCCGCCCGTCAACTCGGGCTCTGCGACGACCGGGTGGAGGTCGAGATGCCCGGCGGCAGTGTGGCCGTGACCCTCGCGGCGGACGGATCGGTGACCCTGACCGGCGAGGTCCGGCAGGTGGCGACCGGTGACTTCGCCCCGGCCCTGCGCGCCCTGCTCGACCGCACCGCGGAGGCCGCCCGATGACCACCACCACCGGCGAATACCCCATGCAGAAGTGGGTCTTCGAGGACGCCGCCGGACGCTTCGACATCGACCTCGGGGACAGCAACATGCTCCCCGGCCGGCTCGACCAGCTCTCCGTCCCTGCGGGTCTGGAGCTGGACTACGGGCACGACCGGGGCATCGGCGCGCTGCGCGACCGGGTCGCCGACCTCTACGGCGGCGATTCCGCTTCCGTCCTCATCACCCAGGGGGCGCAGCAGGCCCTCTATCTCGTCTACGCCTCCCTCCTCTCCCCCGGTTCCCAGGTGATCGTCTACCGGCCGGGGTGGCAGCAGTCCTGGGACATCACCGCTGATCTGGGCTGCCGGGTCGACTGCGCTCCCTACCGCGACGACCTCACCTTCGACGTCGAGGCCGCCGCCGCGCTGGCCGGTCCGGAGCTGCGGCTGGTCGTCGCCAACTCCCCCTGCAATCCCACCGGTCGGCGGATCTCGGACAGTGACCTGAAGGGGCTGCTGGCGCTGGCGGAGCGGCATGGCGCCCATCTGCTGCTCGACGAGGAGTACGCGCTCGACCTCAGGGACTCCCCCGCCGTCGGCAGCGACCGGGTGATCTCGGTCTCCAGCCTCTCCAAGGTGTACGGCTTCCCCGGGCTGCGGGTCGGCTGGCTGTACGCGCCGCCGGAGGTGGTCGAGGGGTGCGCACGGCGCAAGTTCCTCTCCACCATCGCCAATTCGGTGCTCTGCGAGACGCTGGCCTGCGATGTGCTGGACCACCGCGACCACTATCTGCGCCGGTACACCGAGATCACCGGTCAAGGCCTGGATCTCGTAAGGGAGTTCGCGCGACGCAACGCGGACGCCGTGGAGCTGGTGGAGCCCGAGGACACCCCGTTCGCCTGGCTCCGGCTGACCACCGGGGAGCAGCCGCTCGCGCTCTGCCGCCGGGTGCTGGACGCCGGGGTGCTGCTGATGCCCGGCGAGACCCTCGGCGCATCCGACGGCTTCCGGATCTGCTTCGCCCGCGCCCCCGAGGCCGTGACCGAGGGGCTGCGAAGGCTCGAACCGCTGCTCCGCCCCACCTCCCAAGTCCCCTCGTCCACCGGACCGCGCGGTGGACGGACAAGCAATCTGCCGAACGGAGTCCTGTGACCATGAGCGCGTCGGACGCTGCCGAGTCCCGTATGCAACTCTCCTTCGGGCAGGAGCAGTTGTGGTTCCTCGACCAGATGAACCCCGGGGAGACCACCTACAACGTCCCCACCGCCTACCGGCTGCGCGGCCCGCTGGACCTGCCCGCGCTGGAGGGGGCGCTCAACCTGCTGGTCGCCCGCCACGACCAGCTGCGGGTGACCCTGCACGCGGTGGACGGCGTGCCGTACCAGGTCGTCGCCCCCGCCGAGGACACCCCGCTGCCGGTCACCGACCTCTCCGGGCTCTCCCCCGAGGAGCGGGAGCGGGCGCTCGACGCGGCGCTGAAGACCGAGGCGGACACCCCGTTCGACCTGGCGGCGGGGCCGGTGCGCCGGTTCCAGCTGTTCCGACTGGCCGAGCAGGAGCACGTCCTCTCCCTCAACTACCACCACATCGTCACCGACGGCTGGTCCGGTGGGGTGATCAGCCGGGACATCACCGAGGCCTACCGGCAGCTGCGCGCCGGGCGCACCCCAAAGCTGCCCGCCCCGGCCGCCACCTACGCCGACCATGTGGAGCGCCAGCGGGAGCAGCGCGCCTCGGGGCAGTGGGAGAGCGAGCTGGACTTCTGGCAGGAGCGGCTGGCCGGGCTGGAGGCGCTGGAGCTGCCCGCCGACCGGGTCCGCCCGGCGGAGCCGACCCGTGACGGGGAGACGTTCACCGTCACCTTCCCGACCGAGCTGCTGGAGCAGGCGCGCGCGCTCGCCCAGGAGCAGGGCGCCTCGCTCTACATGGTGGTGGCCGCCGCGCTGAAGGTGGTGCTGGCCCGGTACAGCGGGCAGGACGACATCGCGATCGGGGTGCCGATGCTCGGCCGTACCGATCCCGAGCTGGAGGACGTCGTCGGCCTGTTCATCAACATGACGGTCCTGCGCTCGGACCTCTCGGGCGGGATCACCTTCGCGGAGCTGATCGAGCGGATCGCGGACAACAACCTGGATGTGTACGACAACCAGGACGTGCCCTTCGACCATGTCGTCGACCGGGTGCAGCCGGTGCGGGACGCGGGCCGCAACCCGCTCTTCCAGATCGCCGTGCAGCTGCTCGGTGAGACGACGACCGGGGACGCGCTCCAGCTGGACGGGCTGGAGACCGAGTCGATCCTGGTCTCCGGCGGCCGTTCCCGCTTCGACCTCTCCTTCAGCTTCATCGAGGGCGTGGACCGACTGCGGCTGATCGTGGAGTACGCCACCGATCTGTACGACCGCCGCCGGGTGGAGGCGATGGTCCAGCACTTCCGAACCGTGCTGGGCGCGGCCGCCACCGACCCCGACACCCCGGTCTCCAAGCTGCCGCTGCTGACCGAGGAGGAGAAGCAGGAGCTGCTTGCGGTCGGGCGCGGGGCCGACTTCGACTACCCGACCGAGCCGGTGCACGCCACCATCGCCCGCATCGCCCGCGAGCACCCGGACCTGGTCGCCGCCGTCTGCCGGGGCAAGGAGATGACGTACGCGGAGCTGGTCCGGCGGGCCGACAAGCTGGCGCGCCACATCCGCTCGCGCGGGCTCAAGCAGGAGCAGGTCGTGGCCATCGCCATGGACCGGGACCTGGACGCGCTGGTGGCGATCGTCGGCGTGATGGTCTCCGGGGCCGCGTACACCATCATCGACCCCTCACACCCGAACGCCCGCCTGGACCACATGCTGCGGGACACGGCCGCCCCGCTCGTCATCACCCGGGACGCGAACGTCGGTGATCTGCCGCCCTCCAGCGGGTGGGAGGTCCTGCGGATCGACACCGAGTGGGAGACGGTCGAGGCCGAGCCCACCGACGTACCGCTGGAGGAGTGGACGGAGCCGACCTCGCTCGTCTACGTCCTCTACACCTCCGGGTCGACCGGCAAGCCCAAGGGCGTGATGATCGAGCAGCGCGGGCTGCGCATGTTCGTCGAGGCCTACCGGCGCACCTTCGGCGAGTGGGGCCACACCGATCGGCTGCTCCAACTGCCCGCTCTCACCTTCGACATGTCGCAGGGCGAGATCTTCGCCGGGCTGATCAGCGGCTCCGCGATGGTGCTGGTGGCGCCCGAGGACGCGTCCTCGCCGGAGTCGCTGGGGGCCCTGATGCGCGAGCAGCGGGTGACGTACGCAGGGCTGTCCCCGGCGATCCTGTCGCTGGTGGAGGCGGAGCCGTACCCGGATCTGAAGTACATCATGGGTGGGGCGGAGGCGCTTCCGGCCGAGCTGGTCAACAAGTGGAACCTGCCGGGCCGGATGTTCGTGAACCTGTACGGGCCGACCGAGGCGTCGATCGCGACCACCGAGTACCTCTGCGAGCACCGCGAGTGGAAGTCCTCGCCGCCGATCGGGCGCCCCGAGTTCAGCCGGTTGCACTATGTGGTCGACAAGGAGTTCAACCTGGTGCCGGTCGGTGTTCCGGGCGAGCTGCTGATCGGCGGGGACGAGGGGCTGTCGCGCGGCTACCTCAACCTGCCGGAGCTGACGGACGAGAAGTTCGTGCCCGACCCGTTCCTCGGTGAGGGGCGCGTCTACCGCACGGGTGACCTGGTGCGCTGGACGCCCGACCTCCAGATCGACTTCATCGGGCGGCTGGACAACCAGGTGAAGCTGCGCGGGCTGCGCATCGAGCTGGGCGAGATCGAGTCGGGGCTGCTGACCCACCCGAAGGTCCGCATGGCGCTGGTGCTGCTGAGGGAGGACGACGGGGAGAAGCAGCTCGTCGGCTACTACACGGTCCTCGGGGACACCTCCCCGACGGTGGCGGAGCTGCGGGACCACCTGGGCCGGACGATGCCGGAGTACATGGTGCCGACCGCGTGGGTGGAGCTGGAGGAGTTCCCGCTGACCCCGGCCCGCAAGATCAACCGGGCGGCGCTGCCGGCTCCGGTCGGCGCGGGCGGCGCGGCCGACTCGTACATCGCGCCGACCACCCCGACCGAGGAGAAGGTCGTCGAGGTCTTCGGCACCGTGCTCGGCCAGGAGCGGGTCGGGACCGGGGCCAGCTTCTTCGAGCTGGGCGGCAACTCGCTCCAGGCGATGCGGGCGGTCAGCCGACTGAACAAGCACTTCAAGGTGAAGGTCAACGTCCGGCTGCTGTACGGCGGTGCCACGGTCGGCGCGCTCGCGACGGCGATCGACGAGCTGGTGGCCAAGGCCGGAAAGGCGGCCAGCCGTGCCTGAACTCGTTTCGCCGCAGGCGGAGTTGGCGCGGAACGGGTCGGCCGCGCTACGGGCGACGGACCCGGAGCTGGCGCGGCTGCTGGACGCCGAGGTGGTGCAGCAGCGGGCGACGCTGGCCATGGTGGCGTCGACCAGCATCGCGGACCCCTCGGTGCTGGCGGCCGCCGGATCGGCGCTGTCCCATGTGACGGCCGAAGGGTATCCGGGGGCCCGCTACCACCCGGGGGCCTCGCAGTTCGACCTGGTGGAGCGGCTGGCGGTGGAGCGGGCCAAGCATGCCTTCGGCGCGGTGTACGCCAATGTGCAGCCGCACTCGTGCTCCTCGGCCAACCAGGCGGTGCTGGCCGCGCTGGTCCGCCCCGGGGGGACGATCCTCGCCCTGGATCTGGACTCCGGGGGGCACCTCACCCACGGCTCCCCGGCCTCGGTGACCGGGATGCACTACCAGGCCGTGCACTACGGGCTGGACGCGGCGGGGCGGATCGACTACGGGCAGGTGGCGGCGCTGGCCGAGCGCCACCGGCCGAGCGTCCTCATCGCGGGGGCCAGCGCCCACCCCCGTACGCTCGACTTCGCGCGCTTCCGGGCCATCGCGGACTCGGTGGGCGCCTATCTGGTCGCGGACATCTCGCACATCGCGGGGCTGGTGGCGGCCGGGGAGCACCCCACGCCGGTCGATCTGGCGCACGCGACGACCACGAGTACCTACAAGCAGCTCGGCGGGCCGCGCGGCGGGCTGATCCTGATCGGGCGCGAGCACGCCACGCCCGGCCCGGACGGCCGCACCCCGCTGTCCCGGCTGATGCAGCGGGCCGTCTTCCCGCTCTCGCAGGGCACGCCGAACCCGGCGGCCATCGCGGCGAAGGCGCGGGCCCTGGCGCTGGTCGCGGAGCCCGCGTTCAAGGAGACGATGCGGCTGGTCGTCGACAACGCGGCGGCGCTCGCGGACGCCCTGTCGGCGCTGGGCCACCGGGTGCTGACCGGGGGCACCGACAACCACATGGTGCTCATCGACCTGACGGGCGGCTCGATGACCGGGGTGGTCGCGGAACGGGCCCTGGAGGAGTGCGGCATCCTCGCCAACCGGAACCGGATCCCGGACGACACCCGGCCGCCGCTCGTCACCAGCGGGCTGCGGCTGGGCACCAACATCCTGGCCCAGCGGGGCATGGGCCCCGCCGGGATGCGGAGCTGCGCTGCGCTGCTGCACCGGGTGCTGGAGGCGACCAGGGTCCGGGGCGAGCGGGAGTACGTGCTCGACGCCGGGGAGCGGGACGCGGTCCGGGCGGAGGTGGCCGAGCTGTGCGAACGCCATCCGCTGCCGGGGGCTCCGGTGCCCTCGGCACCCGGTGGCGAGGTGGTCTCCCGGCTCACTCCGGCGGGCTCCGGCGGCACGGCTCCGGCGGCGGTCTCCGGCTCACGGGTGGGAGGGGCGGCGTGACGCTTCACGAGCGGGGCGCCCCGGCGCCCCCCGCGCTGCTGCCCACCGACCGGCCGCGGCGGAGCGAGGGCGCCGGGTGCACCGCCAGGCAGCGGGTGGTGCTCGACGGGGCGGCCGGGTCCGCGCCTCAGGAGATGCTGCTCGCCGGGTTCGCCGCGCTGCTCCACCGGTACACCGGTCAGGACGAATTCCACTTCCGCGCGCGCACGCCCGGTGCGGGCTCGTTCCGGCTGAGCTGCGCGATCGGTGCGGACACCACACCGGCCGACCTCGCCCGGTCCGGCCCGGAGCGGCGCGAGCCGGTGGCGGACGACGAGGCGCCGGCCGACGTCGAGCTGGTGCTGCTGGAGCGCAGCGGCAGCGCCTACGCCCATCGCACCGTCCAACTCCGCTATGACGCGGATCTGTTCGACCAGGAGACGGTGCTGCGGCTGCTCACCCACTTCCGTACGCTGGTCGAGGACGCCCTCGCCCGCCCCGAGGTCCCCGTGGCCCGGTTGCGGCTCCTGACCGACGGCGAGCTGCGGCGCACGCTGGTGGAGTGGAACGACACGGCGGCCGAGCTCCCCCACGACCGCTGTCTGCACGAGGCGTTCGAGGCGCGGGCGGCCGACGACCCGGGGGCCGTGGCGGTGGTCCGGGGCACGGAGCGGTGGACGTACGGCGAGGTCAACGCGGCGGCGAACCGGCTGGCGCGCCATCTGCGCGGGCTCGGCGCCGGCGTCGGCGGCCGGGTGGGAATCTGCCTGGACCGCTCGCCCGAGCTGCTGGTGGCGGTGCTGGGCGCGCTCAAGTCCGGTTCCGCCTATGTGCCGTTGGACCCGGACTATCCGCAGCAGCGGATCGCGGCGATGGTCACCGGCACCTCGTGTGCGGTGATCGTCTCCCGGGGCGATCTCGCCACGCACCTGGCGGAGGTGGGTCCGCGGGTCGTGCAGCTGGACCGGGACGCGGAGCAGTGGGCGGACGCCCCGCCCGGCAACGTGTGCAGCGGGGTGGCGCCCGGGGATCTGGCGTACGTCATCCACACCTCGGGGTCGACCGGCGCGCCCAAGCCGATCGCGCTGCGCCACCGAGGGGTGATGAACAACATCGCGGACCTCAACTCCCGTTACTCCGTGGGCCCCGGCGACCGTGTCCTCGCGCTCTCCTCGCCCAGCTTCGACATGTCGGTCTACGAGTTCCTGGGGCTGACGACGGCCGGGGGCACCGTGGTCCTGCCTGATCCCTCGCTGGCGAAGGACCCGCAGCACTGGGCGGAGTTGCTGGCCGGGCACCGGATCACGGTGTGGAACTCGGCGCCTGCGCTCCTCGAACTGGTCGTGGAGCAGCTGGAGTCGGCCGGCGCCGCGCCTCTGGACGATCTGCGTCTGGCGCTGCTGGGCGGCGACTGGGTTCCGCTCTCGCTGCCCGACCGGACGCGCAAGGTGGCCCCGGGGCTGCGGTTCGTCGCGCTGGGCGGGGCCACCGAGTCCTCGATCCACTCCACGCTGTACGAGGTGGGCGAGGTCGACCCGGGGTGGACGAGCATCCCGTACGGGCGGCCGATGGCCAACCAGCGTACGTACATCCTGGATTCCGCCCTCCAGCCGGTGCCGCCGGGGGTCGCGGGCGAACTCCATCTGGCGGGCATCGGTCTGGCCACCGGCTATCTCGACCGGCCCGAGCTGACCGCGGAACGGTTCTTCGACTGGTCCTGCGGCCCGGTCACCGGGGAGCGGCTCTACCGGACGGGCGATGTGGCCCGGTACGGCCCCGACGGACTGATCGAGCTGCTGGGCCGGTCCGACTTCCAGGTCAAGGTGCACGGGCACCGGATCGAACTGGGCGAGATCGAGGCGGTGTTGCGATCCCACGACGCGGTGAAGGACGCGGTCGTCGCCACCCGCGGGGACGCGGCCGGTGGTCTGCGGCTGGTCGCCTACGTGGTGCCGCGGCCGGGCCGCACGGTCAGGCCCCGGGTGATCAGCGCCCATCTGGCGGGCGCGCTCCCGCGGTTCATGGTGCCGGGGGTCGTCCTCGTCCTGGACCGGCTACCGCTCTCCCCCAACGGCAAGACCGACCGCAAGGCGCTGCCGGATCCGCCGCCGGAGGACGGGGAGAGGGCCTTCATCGCGCCGAACACCCCCACGGAGAAGGTCGTTGCCGATATCTTCGCCACCGTGCTGTCGGCCCCGAAGGTCGGGGCGGACACCTCCTTCCTCGCGGCCGGCGGCGATTCGCTCCGGTCCATGCGGGCGGTCAGCCGGCTCAGCAAACACTTCGGGATCAAGGTGAACGTACGTCTGCTCCACGGCGGGGACACCGTCAGCGGTGTCGCCGCCGCCATCGACCAGCTCCTGAACACCGCTCCCCTGGAAGACGGAGGCCGGAAACGGTGACCGCCCCACCCGCCGACAGCCTGGTCCCGCTCCGCGCGGGCGGCGACGGCCCGCCCGTGTACTGCGTCCACCCGGTCTCCGGCTCGCCGTACTGCTACACCGACCTGGCCTCGCGGATCGATGCCGGCACCCCCGTGTTCGGCTTCGAGGCGCCCGGCTTCGACGGGTCCGACGAGCCGGCCGGGTCGATCCGGGAGCTGGCCGAGGTGCACACGGCCACGCTCCGGGCCGCCCGCCCGCACGGGCCCTACCGGCTGCTCGGCTGGTCGCTGGGCGGGGTGGTGGCCTTCGAGATGGCCCGGCAGCTGGCCGCCGAGGGCGAGGAGGTGCCGCTGCTGGTGGTGGTCGACGCGGCGCTGCCCGGCACCCAGCCGTTCCCGCCGGGGCCCGCACTCGTGCGGTACTTCCTCCACGACTTCCTGGGGCTGGTGAGCGGCGGGGCCCCCGAGCTGGACCGGGCCCTGGCGAAGCTCGCCCCGGAGGCGGGCCCGCGGGAGCGGCTGGAGGCCATCGCGGAGTCGGGGACCGTACCGGAGGAGTTCGACGCGGAGTTCCTGCTGGAGCGGTTCACCCTGTTCCGGGCCCATGCCCGCGCGATGGTGGACCATGTGATCGACGGGGTCCACGACGGCCCGACCACCCTGGTCCGGGCCGAGAGGTCGGAGCCGCACCTGCTGCGCTGGGAGCCGTACGCGACCCGGCTCGACCAGTACACCGTGCCGGGCGACCACCACTCCATCTGGCGGGAGCCGGGGCTCGTGGCCATCGCTGACATCGTCAACCACGCTCTGCACAGGGGGGTTTCGGCGTGAGCGAGGACAGCGGCCGGACAGAATCCGGTGCCGCCACCGCCGAGGAGGCCGAGCCTGCGCCACCGCGAAGCCTCTGGTACAACCGGGACTTCATGGTGTTCTGGGTGGGCGAAGGGCTCTCCCTGTACGGCACCCAGATAGCCAACCTCGCCCTGCCGCTCACCGCGGTCCTGGTCTTCCAGGTCGGCCCCGAGGAGCTGGGGCTGCTCCGCTTCGCCCAGCTGGTGCCGTTCCTGGCGCTCGCCCTGGTCTTCGGGGTCTGGGTGGACCGGGTGCGCAAACGCCCGGTGATGCTCTGGGCCAATGTCGTCCGCATGGTCCTCATCGGCCTGGTGCCACTGCTGTACTACGCGGACCTGCTCACCCTCCCGATGCTGTACGCGCTGGCGTTCGGGGTCGGCACGGCGGCCGTGCTCTTCGACGTCAGCTGGATGAGCTACGTACCGGTGCTGGTGAAGGACAAGCGCAGTCTGCTGGAGGCCAACACCAAGCTCAACGCCACCCTCTCGTCGGCCGATGTGGCCGGGCCCGGGATCGCGGGGACGCTGGTCACCGCGTTCTCGGCGCCCGCCGCGATGGCCGCCAACGCGTTCTCGTACGCCCTGTCGGTGATCTCGCTGCTGCTGGTGCGGGCCCCCGAGCCGGCCCCGCCGCCCCGCACGGAGAAGCGGAGGCTGCGCGCCGAGCTGGCGGAGGGGCTGCGCTGGGTCTTCGGCAACCGGTGGCTGCGGGCGATCGGGCTGGTCGGCTGCTCCTGCAACTTCTTCCTGACCATGGTGCAGTCGCTGTTCCTGCTGTACGCGGTGCGGGACAAGGAGCTGTCGGCGGCGACCATCGGCTTCGTGATGGGCGCGGCGGCGGTGGGCGGGCTGCTCGGAGCGCTGATCTCCGGGATGGTGGTGCGTCGGCTCTCGGTGGGGACGGCCTACCGGGTCTCGGTCTCGATCATCTTTCTGGGCCCGCTGCTGATCCCGGCGGCGGGCGGCCCCTCGTGGCTGCTGGTGGGGCTCTTCGTGGCCTCGTTCTTCCTGGAGTACTTCGGCTCCAGCATCTCCAACGTGATCATCGTGAGTCTGCGGCAGAGCATCACCCCGCAGCCGCTGATGGGCCGGATGACCGCCGCGATGCGGATGCTGCTGTACGGCGGCGGGGCGCTCGGCGGGCCGGTCGGCGGGGTGCTGGCCGGGGTGCTCGGGCTGCACGCGGCGCTCTGGGTGGCGGGGGTGCTCTCGGCGGCGATGCTCGTGCCGATCATCCTGTCGCCGGTCGGGAAGCTGCGCACGATGCCGACGGGGCCGCAGGAGCTGCCCGCCTGACCGTGGTTCCGGTGCCGGGGGGGGGGGGGGGGGTTTCCCCGTTCGGCCCCCCAGGCGCCGGGGGCGTCAAAACCAGCCGACGTAGAAACTTCCCCTTCCGAAACGGCGGGGCATGGGGCTCCCTACCCGTTTCCTCATTCCAC
>NZ_JBWKCM010000008.1:15498-173684 GCF_056436485.1 Streptomyces sp. NPDC043746
TTCTCGGGAGGTAGAAAGTAGAGAAAGACGAGACGGGGGCCCCGGCGTTCCCCCCCCTGCTGGTGTCTCGTTGGCTGGTTGTGCCCCCCCTCCCCCCCCCCCCCCCCCCACCGGTCCTCGGCTACCTCAGAACCGCCGTACGCAGACCCTTCTGCCCCCGAACCGGCGGCGCCGGGGCCTCCCGCCCGGTTCCGGCCTCCCACTCGACCAGCCGGATCAGGGCCGCCTCGCGGCGTCTGGGCGACTCGCGCTCCGCGCAGGCGGCGGCGAACCCCTCGACGAGGGCGGCGACCGGGACGGCGGGGTGGGCCGCCAGCTCCTCGGCCGCGATCCGCAGCGCCAGCGGCAGTCCGCCGCAGAGCCGCACCAGCCGGATCGCGGCCGTCTCCTGCCCTTGGAGCCTGCCACCGCAGAGGCTGGTGAGCAGGGTCGCCGCGTCATGGTCGGCGAGCGGGCCCATCGTGAGGACATGCGCGCCGTCGCGGGCGGCAAGTCCGCTGAACCGCTGTCTGCTGGTGGCCAGGACACAGGACGAGCCGCGCGGTATGAGCGGCCTCAACTGGTCGGCGCCGAGCGCCTCGTCGAGCACCACGAGCATGCGGCGGCCGTGCAGCAGGCTGCGGTAGAGCGTGGTGCGCCCGGCCACGTCGGCGGGTATCCGGGAGCGCTCGACGCCGAGGCTGGCCAGGAGCTGCTCCAGGGCGTCGGACGCGGTGAGCGGCCTCCCCTGGCGGCCCGTGCCGCACAGGTCCACATAGAGCTGACCGTCCGGGAAGCGGTCCAGCAGCCGGTGGGCCAGCTCCAGGACGAACGCCGTCTTGCCCACGCCCGGCGGTCCGTCGACGACGGCGATGGGGGTGCTGGCGCCGTATCCGCCGCGCTCGTCGTCCAACAACTCTGCCAGCTGGGCGAGTTCCTTCGTCCGCCCGACGAAACCCCTTGCCAGCGGGGGTAGTTGAACGGGTCGGGAGAGGTCGGGGGCGGCGCTCTCGGGACGTGCGGGGCGGGTCGGCACGGCCGGTCCGCCGCCTCTGCCGAGCCTCGGGTGACCGGCCAGGATCTGCTGGTGGAGGCTGCGCAGTTCGGCGCCGGGCTCGATGCCCAGCTCCCGGTTGAGCAGCCGCCGCGTCTCGGTGTAGACGGTCAGTGCGTGTGCCTGGCGGCCGCTGCGATAGAGGGTGAGCATCAGCAGCCAGCGCAGCTTCTCGCGCAGCGGCTCCTCCTCCACGGCGGCGGAGAGTTCGGTGACCGCCTCCGCGTGGCGCCCGGCCTCCAGCATGTCGGCGGCCCACTCCTCGACGGCGGTCAGCCGCAGGTCGCGCAGCCGGGTGCGCTCCACGGCGGCGAACGGGCCCGGCACCCCCGAGTACGCCTCGCCGTGCCAGAGCGCGAGGGCCTCCTCGTACCGCCGCACGGCCTCGTCCGGGCTTCCCCCGGCCCGGGCCCTGCGGGCCCGCGCGTGGCGGCGGGCGAAGAGCGCGGCGTCGACCTGCTCGGGGTCCATCCGCAGGCAGTAGCCGCCGGACACCGAGGTGAGGATCGACCCGGCGGCCCGTCTCCCGCGCCCCGGTTCCAGGGCGCGCCGCAGCCCGGCCACATAGGTGTGGACGCCGTTCGTCGCGGTCTGGGGGATGTCACCGTCCCAGAGCGCGTCGATGATGTTGTCCACACCGACCACCTCGCCCACCCGGCTGGCGAGCAGGGCGAGCACCGCGCGCTGTTTGGGAGGGCCCAGAGGCACCTCCTGGCCGTCCCGCCAGACACGTACCGGCCCCAAGAGCTGTATGCGCAGCGGTTCCCCCGACGTGGCCAACACCCGGTCGCCTCCTGTGATCGTGTTGCGTGCGCACGGCACCGCCTCGGTACGGTGGCCGGCAGTCGGTGCCCGGGGTGCGGCTCGCGCCAGGTCCCGGTGGGGCGCCTCGGGAGGCGCCGCGACGGAGCCCCGGACCCATGGGGCGGATCCGGGTGGTCGCCCCCCGGCATCCGGGCCCGCACGACTCAGGGCCGGCGGGCCGGACGCGTCCGCGAGATCACGGTCCGCATGGGCACCTCCCCGGCGGCCCCCCGACGGGTCGAATGGCATCGGAGGGAATGCAGACACCCGACAGGATTTCGGGCGGCGCCCTTCCTATTCCGATCCGCACCCGCCTTGAAGATCAACACGGCCTCGCCGCCGATGACCACTTCAGGCGCCTCTCTTCCGGCCATTCCTGTATCCCTGAGACGTACGCGTAAGATAACAGTAGCGGGGCGGCAGTGGGTTGTCACTGACGCCTTTTCGGCGCCGCCATAGGGGGTCAACTCGCCCCGAGGGGCGGCTCTGTGGCGGTTCGCGAGGTGATCCCGACGCGTTCGCGCACTTCATCGGCGGTGGCCGCGTATTCGCCGGTCGTCCAGTTTATGTGCAGCACGCTTCTGCCAGGATTTCCCTTCCAGCTATTCGCCCGAACGGCATATGCCCCCGCCTTCCCTGCCCGGGACACGGATTCGCTTCCATGGCCGGAACATTCGGCCCGATCCGGCCGGTTCGCAGGTTGCCTCGCGAAGAAAGATGGATGTATGGAGCCCCGTGGACAACGCTCCGGCCGGATCGGCCGCCCACCCCGCCTCTCCCAGGAGGCGATCCTCGTCGCCGCACAGCGCATTCTGGACACGGAGGGCCCGGAGCGGCTCTCCATGCGTCGGCTGGCTCGGGAGATGTCCAGTACGGCCATGGCCCTCTACCACCATGTGCAGGACAAGGACGAGCTTCTTCTGCTGCTGCTCGACGCGCACGCCCGGCGCTACCCGCGCCCCGCGCTGCCGAACGACCCGCGCACCCGGCTCCTCGCCTCCGCCCAGGTGCTGCACGATCTGCTCGCGGACTGCCCGTGGATCGCGGAGGTGCTCTCCTTCGACGACTTCGTCAGCGAGTCCGCGCTGTGGATCGTGGAGAACATCGTGGATGCGGCGGTCGAGTGCGGGATGACCCTGGAGGACGCCGTGTACGCGTACCGCGTGATCTGGCACTACACCGCCGGTGTCCTCGCCGTCCGGGTCGGCCGGGAGCGCGTCCAGGCACGGTCGGAGCACCCGGAGCACCGTGAACACGCCCTGGAATTCCTGGACTCGGTGGACTTCCCCCGACTGAACGCGGTCGGCAGACGGTGGGCCGGGCTCACCGCCCGGGACGACCACCGCAAGGGCCTGGAGGCGGTGGTGGCCGGGCTGCTGGAGCAGAAGGCGGGGAGCGGGGCCGGGGAGAGGGCAGCGGTGGCGGGGGCCGGGACAAAGGCCGCACAAGGCTGCCCGTGCTGCTGAACTACGCTTGCGGGCCGATGGGCGGCTGCCCGACTACCCCTGATTCACCGGTGGGTTGAAGCGGGAGAAGTCCGGATCGCTCCATCGGAGCCGTACCGCGTCCCGCGTCTCCTGGACGGCCTCGACACGGAACTCCACCAGGCGCTGCGCCCCCGGTACGGCGGCCGCCTCGGCGCCGTCCCAGAGGGTGTGGGCGGTGCCGGAGAGCTGGAGGAGGTCGCCGGTCTCCCAGTCCGGTACCAACAGCCCGGCCCCCGAATGTAGTTCGAGGTTGCCCAGAGTGAGGAACATGGCGTTGCCCGCGTAGTCGGGCCAGCGCAGCAGGGTGGGCGAGAGCACCTGGAGGAAACCGGGGTTGCCGCCCCGGTGCGAGGCGTCCGCGTCACCCTCCGGGGCGGCGGTGGCGATGAAGAAGCTGTCGGCGGTGGTGAGGGTGAGCTGCTGGACGGTGGTGAGCGCCTCACCCCTGCGGACCGCCGTGCGGCGCCCGCCCCGGCCCCTCGGGAGCAGGGCGCACTCCCGCTTCTGGAGGTACTTGGGGCAGTTGCCGATCACCTGGTCCAGCGCGACCCGTACGCCGTCACCCTCGGGGCGCGCGACCCCGTTGAGGCGGATACGGCGGCGGGTCGCCGGTTCGACGGCGATCATGCCGACCCGGGTACCGCCTTCCCGGAGCGCCGCGCCGAGCGGGTCGTCCGTGGCGGGGAGGGCGGCGACGGTCAGGGTGCGGGGGTCCGGAACTGCGAGGAATCCGGGTGCGCCGGTGAGCAGAGTGCACCAGAGCCGCCCGGAGGCGTCGGTGGCGCCGACGACGATCATCGGCTGGCGGGCGAGGAAGAGCGCGGCGGCGTCGGGCACCGCGTCCCGGATGGCCCGGAGCGAACCGGCCGCCGGGTCGCGCAGTCCGGCCCGGTGCTGCACGGCGAGTTCACCGCGGTGGTAGTCGGCCATGGTCGCTCCCGCCCTTCGCCCTGCGGCCCGGTGGGACGACTGTACTCCCGCGACTCCGCTACGGCAGGGGGAAGGCCCCCGCCCCGGAGAGGAATCCGGTGCGAGGGCCTGCGCCAGGGTGACAGTCCGTCAGGAGACCGTCAGCGGGCGGATCGCGGTGGGGGCGTGGGACGGGTCGGTGGCGATGTCCTCGAACTCGTTGACCGAGGCGATGTCGGTGCCGCTCATCGCGATGTTGGTGACCCGCTCCAGGATCGCCTCGACGACGACCGGGACCCGGAACTCGGCGGCCAGCTTCTTGGCCTCCTCGAAGGCGGGCAGCAGCTGGTCCGGCTCGGTGACCCGGATGGCCTTGCAGCCCAGGCCCTCGACGACCTTGACGTGGTCGACGCCGTAGGCGCCCAGCTCGGGGGAGTTGAGGTTCTCGAACTCCAGGTTGACCTGGAAGTCGATGTCGAAGTTGCGCTGCGCCTGGCGGATGAGGCCCAGGTAGGAGTTGTTCACCAGGACGTGGACGTAGGGGATGCGGTGCTGGGCGCCGACGGCCAGTTCCTCCAGCATGAACTGGAAGTCGTAGTCGCCGGAGAGGGCCACGACCGTGCCCTCCGGGTCGGCGGTGGCGACGCCGAGCGCGGCCGGGATGGTCCAGCCGAGGGGGCCCGCCTGGCCGCAGTTGATCCAGTGGCGCGGCTTGTAGACATGCAGCATCTGGGCGCCGGCGATCTGGGAGAGCCCGATGGTGGTGACGTAACGGGTCTCGGGGCCGAACGCCCGGTTCATCTCCTCGTAGACGCGCTGCGGCTTGAGCGGCACGTTGTCGAAGTGGGTGCGGCGCTGGAGGGTCGCCTTGCGCTCCTGGGTGGAGGCGGCCCAGGCCGAGCGGTCCTTGAGCCTGCCCGCCGCCTTCAGCTCGCGCGCCACCTCGACGAAGAGCTCCAGCGCGGCCTTGGCGTCGGAGGCGATGCCGAGGTCGGGTGCGAAGATCCTGCCGAGCTGGGTGGGCTCGATGTCGACGTGGACGAAGGTGCGGCCCCGGGTGTAGACGTCCAGCTTGCCCGTGTGGCGGTTGGCCCAGCGGTTGCCGATGCCGAGGACGAAGTCGGACTCCAGGAAGGTGGCGTTGCCGTAGCGGTGGGAGGTCTGGAGACCGACCATGCCGGCGTTCAGCTCGTGGTCGTCGGGGAGGATGCCCCAGCCCATCAGGGTGGGGACGACGGGGACGCCGGTCAGCTCGGCGAACTCCACCAGCAGGTCGGAGGCGTCGGCGTTGATGATGCCGCCGCCCGCGACGAGCAGGGGGCGCTCGGAGGCGTTCAGCAGTTCCACGGCCCGCTCGATCTGCTTGCGGGAGGCGGCGGGCTTCTGCACGGGCAAGGGCTCGTACAGCTCGGGGTCGAACTCGATCTCGGTGAGCTGGACGTCGATCGGCAGGTCGATGAGGACCGGGCCGGGGCGGCCGGTGCGCATCAGATGGAAGGCCTGCTGGAAGACGCCGGGGACCTGGGCCGCCTCCAGGACGGTGGTCGCCGCCTTGGTGACCGGCCCTGCGATAGAGGCGATGTCGACGGCCTGGAAGTCCTCCTTGTGCAGGACGGCCGTGGGGGCCTGGCCGGTGATGCAGAGGATCGGGATGGAGTCGGCGATGGCGGAGTAGAGACCGGTGATCATGTCGGTGCCCGCCGGTCCCGACGTGCCGATGCAGACGCCGATGTTGCCCGCCTCGGCCCGGGTGTAGCCCTCCGCCATGTGGGAGGCGCCCTCGACATGGCGGGCCAGGGTGTGGTGGACCCCGCCGGCCGCCTTGAGAGCCGCGTAGAAGGGGTTGATCGCCGCTCCCGGCACGCCGAAGGCGTTGCTGACGCCCTCGCGCTTGAGGATCTCAACTGCCGCACGGGCAGCGGTCATACGAGGCATTGAGTGCTCCTGCTCGGGATCGGTGGAGTCGGGCTCTGTCGCGCCACCTGAGAGCACCAATTCCGCATTATGGAACTTCAGTTCTGCTATACGGAAGCAATCTAAAACGCGGGGCGATCGCCGTCAAGTACGCCGATTCCCTCCCCGGAACCTCGCTCCTGGTGGACGATGGGGTCACGAGGGAGGTACGGAGCGCAGCCGTCGCGCGGGGCATGCCGGTGGAGGACGCCGTTGTGCACCCCGCGCCGGACGAGGACACGCCTGCGCGGAGCCGTGCCGGAGGGAGAGAACCGTGACGTCCGTGCCGGTCCGGTGTCCGGTGTGCAGCCGGGACCACTCCTATGCCGCACCGGCCTACCCGTGCCCGTGCGGAGCGCCCACAGCCCCGCCGCTGCTGCCCGGCGCTCCGGCGGTCCAGGTCGTCCGGCGCACCTGGGACGAGGACTGGGTCACCGTCCGCTGCGCCGCCTGCGACCGGCGCGACCAGTGGCCGCAGCCGGAGCTGTGCTGCCCGTGCGGGGCCCTGCTGCGGATACCGGTGCGCCCGGCGGACGAGCCCGCTCCCCCGCCGGGTCCCGTCGCCCCGGAGCACATCCCGCTGCCGCGCACCGCCGCCCGCCCGCGCCCCTCGTTCCGGCCGCGGACGATCCGTACCGGCCATGACGCGGTGAGCGCGGCCGCCCTCTATCTGACCTGGCTCGGCTACCGGGAGGTGGCCCGGCCCCGCACGCGGCCCGCGGGCGGGATCGACCTGCGGGCCACCGGGCTCGTCGCCCAGGTCGACGCGACGACCCGGCCGGTGGAGCTGCGCGCGGTGGAGTGCCTCTGGCTGAACGCCCTGGGCGCGTCGGCGACCGGGGTGTTCTTCTCCCTCGCGGGGTACGTGGCCCAGGCGCGGGCCCGGGCGGACGGTGTCGGCCTCCCGCTCTTCGTCATGGACCTCGACGGGGCTCCCCGGCCGGTGAACAGCCCGGCGGACGAGCTGGTCAGCACGGGGGCGTGAGGGCCGGGCCACCTCCCGGGGGACGTTTTCGGGCCACCCCGTACCGGCGCCCCGCCCGGCGCGGCACACTGAGTACATGCGTATCCGCTCCGCCAGACGCTCCGATCTCCGCCTGCTCCAGGACATCGAGCGCGCCGCAGGGGAACCCTTCCGCACCCTCGGCATGACCTCCGTGGCCGACGACGATCCGCCCCCGCTCGACCTGCTGGAGAACTACCGGCGGGCCGGGCGGTGCTGGGTGGCCACCGATCCCCTCTCCACCACCGGCGACCGGCCGCTCGCCTATGTGATCGCCGACCCCGTCGACGGGGCCCTGCACATCGAGCAGATCTCGGTGGACCCGGCCGCCGCCCGCCGGGGCATCGGCCGCGCGCTCATCGACCACCTCGCCGGGCTCGCCCCCGGGCAGGGCCTCACCGCCCTGACCCTGACCACCTTCAGCGACGTCCCGTGGAACGCCCCGTACTACGCGCGCATCGGATTCCGTGTGCTGGCCGAGGCCGAACTCACGGACGGACTGCGCGCGATCCGGGGCGAGGAGGCCCAGCACGGTCTGGACCGCTGGCCACGGGTCTGCATGCGGCGCGACCTGCTGCCCACCGGCCCGCCGGTGTCGCCTTCGGTGCCGTCCGCGGCCTCCTCGTCCCCCTCTCCGTCGACGCGTCCGTCCGCCTCGACGGAAGCAGCGACGGTCGCTGTCAGTGGCGCCCCGTAAACTCAGGGCATGGACTTAACTCCCCGTCATGCCCTGGAGCCCGCCGTCGTCTCCGCCGCCCGGGCGAACGAGGCCATCCGTGCGCTCGTCGACTCGCGTGCGGGCCAGGACTGGTCCGCCGTGGAGTCCGCGACGTACGAGGTGCTGCTCGTCGAGTGGGCCGCGGCGACCCGGCCGGCCGGGGCCGACATCATCGAAGCCGCCTGACCGGCTGCCGGGACCGTGCTCGGTCCCGGCAGCCGGTATACAGCGGCCCGGGTCCCGGCGACCCGCGCACGGCACCGCCCCCGGCAAAGGACGGGCGGCGGCCCTCAGTCGGCGTACGCCTCCCGCAGCTCGACCTTCCGGACCTTCCCGCTGACCGTCATCGGGAAGGAGTCCAGCACCCGCAGCCTGCGCGGGATCTTGTAGTGGGCCAGCCGCTCCCGGCAGTACGCGGTGATCTCCTCCAGCACCGGCGGGTCGGCCGGGTCCCGGGGGATGACGCAGGCCAGGATCTCCTCCCCGTACCGCTCGTCCGGCACCCCGACCACCTGGACGTCCGCGATCTTCGGGTGACCATGCAGGAACTCCTCGATCTCCCTCGGGTACACGTTCTCGCCGCCCCGGATGATCATGTCCTTGATCCGGCCCACGACCTGGACACAGCCGTCCTCGCGCATCACCGCGAGGTCCCCGGTGTGCATCCAGCGACCCGCGTCGATCACCTCGGCGGTGCGGTCGGGCTGGTCCCAGTAACCGAGCATCACGCTGTAGCCCCGGGTGCAGAGTTCGCCCGGTGTGCCGCGCTCCACGGTGGTGCCGGTCGCCGGGTCGACGATCTTGACCTCGATGTGCGGCAGCACCCGGCCCACCGTGCCGGTGCGGCGCTCCAGGTCGTCGTCTCGACGGGTCTGGGTGGAGACGGGCGAGGTCTCCGTCATGCCGTAGCAGATGGACACCTCCTCCATGTGCATCTCTGCGACCACCCGCTTCATCACCTCGACCGGACAGGGGGATCCGGCCATGATCCCGGTCCGGAGCGAGGAGAGGTCGTAACGCGCGAAGTCGGGCAGGTCCAGCTCCGCGATGAACATCGTGGGAACGCCGTAGAGCGAGGTGCACCGCTCCTCCTGGACGGCGGCGAGCACGGCGGCGGGCTCGAAGGAGGGGCCCGGGATCACCATGCAGGCGCCGTGCGAGGTGGCGGCGAGATTGCCCATCACCATGCCGAAGCAGTGGTAGAAGGGGACCGGCAGACAGATCCGGTCCGCCTCCGTGTAGGCGATCGTCTCCCCGACGTAATAGCCGTTGTTGAGGATGTTGTGGTGGGAGAGGGTGGCCCCCTTGGGGAAGCCGGTGGTGCCCGAGGTGTACTGGATGTTGATGGGGTCGTCACAGGACAACGTGGCCTCGCGCGCCGCCAGTTCGGACGGGGTCACGGCCGATGCGGCGGCCGTCAGCTCGGACCAGGACGGGTCACCGATGTAGTGCACGGCCCGCAGGGCGGGACAGTTGGCGCGCACCTCCCCGACGAGGGCCCGGTAGTCGCTGGTGCGGTGGGCGAGGGAGGCGACCAGTAGGGAGATGCCGGCCTGCTTGAGGACGAACTCCAACTCGTGTGCCCGGTAGGCCGGGTTGATGGTCACCATGACGGCACCGATGCGGGCGGTGGCGTACTGGAGGAACACCCACTCGGGACAGTTGACGGCCCAGATGCCGACCCGGTCGCCCTTCGCCACCCCCGATGCCATCAGCGCGCGGGCCAGCTCGTCGACGTCGGCGCCGAACTCCGTGTACGTCCAGCGGCGCCCGGAGACCACGTCGACCAGGGCATCGCGCTCGCCGTGGGCGGCGATCGTCCGGTCCAGGTTGCGGCCGATGGTGTCACCGAGCAGGGCGGTGGTGCCGGTGCCGTGCGCGTACGACAGGCTGCTCTCGTGGGCCGACTCGCTCACTTCAGGTCCCCCTCGTCGAACTCGCTTCCCGATCCCGCGCCTCGGGCGGTGCGTTCGCGCAACTCGATGCGCCGGATCTTGCCGGAGACGGTCTTGGGCAGCTCCGCGAACTCCAGCTTGCGGAGGCGTTTGTACGGCGCGAGGACCGCCCGGGAGTGGGCGAAGAGGACCCTGGCGGTCTCCGGCCCCGGCTCCCACCCCGCCGCCAGCACGACGTACGCCTTCGGGACGGAGAGCCGCAGCGGGTCGGGGGCGGGCACGACGGCGGCCTCGGCCACCGCCTCGTGCTCCAGGAGGGCGCTCTCCAGCTCGAAGGGCGAGATCTTGTAGTCCGAGGACTTGAAGACGTCGTCGCTGCGGCCCACGTAGGTGATGTAGCCGTCCTCGTCGCGCGCCCCGATGTCGCCCGTACGGTAGTAGCCGCCCGCCATCGCCTCGGCCGTACGCTCCGGGGCGCCGTGGTAGCCGGCCATCAGGCCCACCGGGCGGTCGGAGAGGTCGAGTGCGATCTCGCCCTCGGCCACGCCCGGCCGACCGGTGACCGGGTCGAGCAGCTCCACGGTGAATCCCGGGCTCGGGCGGCCCATCGAGCCGGTCTTCAGCGGCTGACCGGGGCTGTTGGCGACCTGGACGGCCGTCTCCGTCTGGCCGAAGCCGTCCCGGATGGTGACGCCCCACTCCCGCCGGACCGTCTCGATGACCTCCGGGTTCAGCGGCTCCCCCGCCGCCACGACCTCGCGCGGCGGGACCGTCAGCCGCGACAGGTCGGCCTGGATGAGCATCCGCCAGACGGTGGGCGGGGCGCAGAAGCTGGTGACGCCCGAGCGGTCCATCTCGGCCATCAGCCGGGAGGCGTCGAAGCGGGTGTAGTTGACGATGAAGACGGTGGCCTCGGCGGTCCACGGGGCGAAGAGGTTGGACCAGGCGTGCTTGGCCCAGCCGGGCGAGGAGATGTTGAGGTGGACGTCGCCGGGGCGGAGCCCGATCCAGTACATCGTCGCCAAGTGGCCGACGGGGTAGGAGACATGGGTGTGCTCGACCAGTTTGGGGCGGGCCGTGGTACCGGAGGTGAAGTAGAGCATCAGCGGCTCGTCGGCCTCCGTCTGCCGGTCCGGCGTGAAGTCGGCCGGCGCGTCGGCCGCTTCGGCGTACGGCCGCCACCCCGCCACCTCCTCGCCCACCGCGATCCGGGTGTACGCCCCCGGCACGTCGTCGAACTTCCCGGTGTCGGCGTCCCGGACCAGCACATGGCTCACCCGCCCCCGCTCCACCCGGTCGCGCAGATCGGCGGGGCCGAGCAGCGGGGTGGCGGGGATGACGACGGCGCGCAGCTTCATCGCGGCGAGGGCGGTCTCCCACAGCTCGACCTGGTTGCCGAGCATCACGAGGATGCGGTCGCCCTCCCGTACGCCCTGTTTCCGCAGCCAGTTGGCGGCCCGGCTGGAGCGTTCGGACATGGCGGCGAAGGAGACCTCGGTGCGTCGGCCGTCCTCCTCCACGATGTGCAGGGCGGTGCGGTCGTTGCCTTCGGCGATGACGTCGAACCAGTCCAGCGCCCAGTTGAAGTGGGCGGGCCGGGGCCAGCGAAAGCCCGCGTAGGCCCGTTCGTAATCCTCGCGGTGGTCCAGCAGGAAGTCCCGGGCGGCCCGGAACGTCTCCGTCGCGCTCGTTGCCGGCATGTGCACTCCTTGTTACGGACCGGACCGGTCGCCTGACATCATGCAAACAGTGACCCAGGTCTCACCACCCCCGGACGGGGGTGGTGCCGCCCTCCGCCAGGGGGTCGGTTGGCACAGGTGGGAGGCGTCGGAGTGCCGGAACCGGTCGATGCGCTCGAGATGCGTACGGCGCTGGCGGGGCTGCGCCGCACCAGCGGGCTGCCGGTGGTCTTCGGCGGGCTGCTCGCGGACGCCCGTCACGCGCGGATCGGGGAGCTGAACGGGGCGCAGACCAGCGCGTTGCGGGGGCTGGTCGTCTCGGCCGGGAGCGGCCTGGGCGGCAAGGCCATCGCCCTCGCCCGGCCCTGCGCGGTGACGGACTACCCCCTCTCGCGCCACATCAGCCACGAGTACGACACCGCGGTCGCGGCGGAGGGGCTGCGCTCGGTGGTCGCGGTGCCCGTCGTCGTACGCCGGTCGGTGCGGGGCGTGCTGTACGGGGCGCTGCGTACGCCGGTGACCCTCGGGGACCGGACCTTCGACGCGGCGGTGGCGGCGGCCCGTGACGTGGAGCAGGCGCTCGCGGTCCACGACGAGGTGCGGGAGCTGCTGGCCATGGCCCGGGACCAGGTGGCGGCGCCCGGTCCCGGCGGGGCTCCGGGCGCCTGGGAGGACGTACGCGAGGCCCATCGGGAACTGCGCGCGCTGGCCCCGCGCGTGGCCGACCCGGCGCTCCGCGACGAACTGCTGGCCGTCTGCGGGCGCCTCGCCTCGGCCGCCGGGGCGAGGGCCCCGGCAGCGGCCCCCCAGGTGCGGCTCGCCCCGCGCGAGGTGGACGTGGTGGCGTGTGTGGCGGCGGGCTCGACGAACGCGGCGGCCGCCCGCCAACTGGGGCTGCGCCCCGAAACGGTGAAGGGCTACCTGCGCTCGGCGATGCGCAAGCTGGGGGCGCATACCCGGCTGGAGGCGGTGGTGGCGGCGCGACGGACGGGACTGCTGCCCTGACCAGCGCCGCACCCTCTCGGGGCGGCCGGTTCATGCGGGGGTTACGCCCTCCGGCCCACGCCCCGCGCGCCCCCTCCCCCGCCCGCTCCATGATGAACCGGTGATCAGTGTCCTCTTCGCCGTCCTGACCGCCCTGTGCAACGGATCCGGCACGGTGCTCCAGCGCCGGGCGGCGATGAAGGTGCCGCAGAGCGAGGCGATGCGCATCTCCCTCATCGGCCGTCTGCTGCGCCAGCGGGTGTGGCTGGCCGGGATCGGGCTGGTGATCGTGGCGGCCGTCTGCCAGGCGGTGGCGCTGGCGACCGGGCCCATCTCGGTGGTGCAGCCGATCTTCGTCATCGAGCTGCCGGCGACCCTGCTGGTGGCCGGCTGGGCGATGGGGGCCCGGGCTCCGCGGACGGTCTGGTACGGCGTCGCCGCGGTGACCGGCGGGCTGGCGATCGGACTCGCGGCGGCCGCGCCGGTCGACGGCACCGACTCCGTGCGGGGCGCGGACTGGATCGGGACGCTGCTGCTGACCGGCGCGTTCGAGGCGGCGGTGGTCGTCGCCGCGCTGCGGGCTCGCGGCGACACCCGGGCGGCCCTGCTGGGGCTCGCCTCCGCCTGCGGTTACTCGCTGACGGCCGCGCTGATGAAGGACGCGATGGCGCGCCTCGGCCCGGACGGCGGGGCGCTCGCGCTGCTGTCCTCCTGGCAGCTGTACGCCTCGGCGGTGGCCGGGGTGGGCGCGCTGTATCTGCTCCAGAACGCCCTGCACGCGGGGAGGCTGGTGGCGGTGCAGCCGGTGCTGACGCTCGGGGACGCGCTGATCAGCATCCTGTACGGGGTGACGCTCTTCGCGGAGGAGCTGCGCACCGGCTGGTGGCTGCTGCCCGAGCTGGCCGGGGTGGGGCTGGTCGCGGTGGGGTGCGTGGTGCTGGCCCGCTCCTCGCTCGCCACCGACACGCTCGGGCCGCAGCCGCCGCCTCCGTCCCGGGCGAGCTGAACCCCCGGACCGGCCGAGCGCGGATCGGGTCCGCTCGACCGGGGTTCAGACCCGGTCGACCGGGGTGACCCGCTCGTCCTCCCGTACGGGCCCCGGCGGGGTGCCGTCGCCGAAGGGGCGGCCGCCCAGCTGTTCGCGGTGGTGCGGGGTGGTCCAGCCGGAGAGGTCGGGGCCGAGGGGGACGATGCCGGTCGGGTTGATGCCCGTATGCACCTGGTAGTAGTGGCGCTTGATGTGGTCGAAGTCGACCGTGTCCCCGAACCCGGGGGTCTGGTAGAGGTCGCGGATGTACGCCCACAGGACGGGGTCCTCGGCCAGCTTCGTACGGTTGCACTTGAAGTGGCCGTGGTAGACCGCGTCGAAGCGGACCAGGGTGGTGAAGAGGCGGATGTCGGCCTCGGTGATGGTGTCCCCGACCAGGTAGCGGCGGTCCGCGAGGCGGGCGGAGACCCGGTCCAGACGGGCGAAGAGTGCCGCGTAGGCGTCCGCGTAGTCCTGCTGGGTGCTGGCGAAACCGGCTTGGTAGACACCGTTGTTGATGTCCCGGTAGATGCCTTCCATGACCGCGTCGATCTCCGCGCGCAGCGGCTCGGGGTAGAGGTCGGGGGCGCCGGGGCGGTGCAGGGCGGTCCACTCGGTGGCGAGGTCGAGGGTGATCTGCTGGTAGTCGTTGGTGACGAGTTTCCCGCTCGGTACGTCGACGATCGCCGGCACGCTGACCCCGCCGGGGTAGTCGCGCTCCCGGGCGTCGTACGCCTCGCTGAGGTGGCGGATGCCGAGCACCGGGTCCCTGCCGTCCGGGTCCAGGGTGAAGCGCCAGCTCCGGTCGTCCTGGACGGGGTCGGTCACGGCGAGGGAGAGCGCGCCCTCCAGGCCGAGGAGGCGGCGGGAGACCAGGGCGCGGCCGGCCCAGGGGCAGGCGCGGCTGACGACGAGCCGGTAGCGGCCCGCCTCGACCGGCCAGCCGTCGCGGCCGTCGGCGGTGATGCGGTCGGCGAAGTGGCTGCGGGACCTCTTGAAGGGCTTGTGGCCGTAGGAGGTGTTGCCGTCGCTCCCGGCGCTCTCCGCCGTGGTCCCCGTGCCGGTGCCGGTTTCGCTGTCGGTGCCGGTGTCGCTCATGCCGTGCTCCTCGATGGGTCGGTGGATTCCCTGCGTTCACGTCGTCTGCCCCGTCGGTCTGCTCCGACATCGGCCAGCGCCACGATCAGTGCGGCCAGCACGAAGGCCACGGAGACCATCAGCCCGTGGTCGTACGCGTCCGCCCAGCCCTCCGGGCCTACCTGGGAGAAGAACACCGCTCCCACGGCCGCGATCCCGACCGCCGAGCCGACCCGCTGGCCGGTCTGGAGGGTGCCGCCTGCACTCCCGGCCCGGTGTACGGGGACCTCGGCGAGGGTCAGCGTCTGGTTCGGGGCGATCACCAGACCGCTGCCGAGCCCGGCGAGGAGCAGGGGAGCGGCCATCGCCCAGCCCACGCCGCGGCCCGGCACCCAGTGGACGGCGAGGGCGGTGCCCGCGAGGCCGAGGGCGACCATCAGGAGTCCGGCCACCACCAGGGGGCGGCCGAACCGTCCGACGAGTCGGCCGCCGACGGACGCGGCGGCCCCGGAGCCCAGGGCGAAGGGGGTGATGGCCAGTCCGGCCTGGAGGGCGGAGTAGTCCAGGCCGGACTGGAGGTAGAGGGTGGTGACGAAGAAGATCGAGGTGAATCCGGCGAAGTAGAGCAGGATCAGCAGGCACCCCAGCCAGTAGGAGCGCAGCCGGAAGAGGGAGAGGTCCAGGACCGGCTGTGTTCGGCCGCCCGCGCAGCGGGCCTCCCAGGCGACGAAGGCGGTGAGCAGGGCGGCGGCGAGCAGGACCAGGAGCCACTTGCCGTTGCCGGGCCACTGCTGGGCCTGGACGAAGGGGAGCAGCAGGGCCAGTACCCCGGCGCCCAGGAGCAGCACGCCGAACGGGTCAAGGTCACGCGGCCGGACCCGGCCGGCGGAGGGGGTGTCGGGGAGGAGGCGGTGGGCGAGCAGGAGGCAGAGGGCACCGAGGGGGAGGTTGACGTAGAAGACCCAGCGCCAGCCGTGGTCGGGGCCCGCCGCCTGGATGAGCAGCCCGCCCAGCAGCGGGCCGACGGCGGTGGAGATGCCCACGACCGTGCCGAACATCCCGAAGGCCCGGCCGCGCTCGCGTCCGGAGAACAGCTGCTGGATGAGGGCGGAGATCTGCGGGGAGATCAGTCCGCCCGCGATGCCCTGGACCAGTCGGGCGATCACCAGCCACGTGCTGGACTGGGCGGCTCCGCAGGCGGCGGAGGCCAGGGTGAAGAGGGCGAGCCCGGCCATGAAGACGGCCCGGCGTCCGCGCGCGTCGCCGAGGCGGCCCGCGGGGATCAGGAAGAGGCCGAAGGCGAGGGCGTAGCCGGAGACCACCCATTGGAGGTCGGACTCGGGGGTGTTCAGGCCCTCGCGGATGGAGGGGAGGGCCACATTGACGATGGAGACGTCGAGCAGGGTCATGAAGCCCGCCACCAGGCAGACCGCCAGCGCCTTCCAGCGCCGGGGGTCGGGGCCGTCGGTGGGGGCGTCGCGTCCGGCCGGGCCGGGTCGCGCCGCGCTCTGTGCCATGGTTCGCACCTTAGGTCGGGCCGGGGGGTTCCTCATCCTGGACGTCCGGGGCGGGCTCGTCCGGCACGTGGGCGGTGTGGCTGGGCCCGGCTCGGCGTGTCCGGGGCGGCCGGGGGTACCAGTTCCCGCATGACTGTGGAGAAAACGAGCGTTCTCGTCCTGGACTGTGCCGAACACGTCGAGCTGGCCGAGTTCTACGCCGATCTGCTCGACGCGGAGACCCGGATCGGCTCCGACCCCGACTTCGTGGAGGTCGTCGGCAACGACGGCATCAGGCTGGCGATCCGCCGGGACCACGGCTACGCGCCGCCGAGCTGGCCCCGCCCGGAGGACTCCCAACAGGCCCATCTGCGCATCCTGGTGCGCCGTGAGGACATCGACGAGGCCGAGCGCGAGGCGATATCGCTCGGGGCCACGCCCGTCGACACGGGTGACAGCAACAACGGTCCGCGCGATGTCCGGGTGTACGGGGACCCGGCGGGCCACTCGTTCTCGCTGGCGGTGTATCCGCTGCCGACGGAGTGAACGGCTGAGGCAGCAGGCGGGGAGTCAGGGGCCTTTCGGGGCCCCTCACTTCTGTCCGCACGTTCCCGCGGGCTAATAGACAGGAAACTTTCCCAACACTCTTGACGTCAATTGAAAGGAAGCTTTACTTTCAGTTCTGCCGACATGGCGTCTCCCACCCCCATCCGAAGGGAGCACCACCATGCACCAGCACCCCACGCCACCCACCGAGCCCACGGCCACCCCCACGGTCGGCCGGCGCCGCTTCATCCGCAAGGCCCTGCTCGCCGCGTCCGCGCTCGGCGTGGTCACCGCACTCCTGACCCCCGCCCGGGCCGGAGCCGCCCCCGCCCCCTCCGAGCCCGCCACGGCCAGGGCCGCCACCCCGCTCGCCGCCAACGGCCAGCTCCGCGTCTGCGGTCTCCAGCTCTGCAACGCCTCCGGCCAGGCGATCGCCCTGAACGGCATGAGCACCCACGGCACCCAGTGGTACGCCCAGTGCGTCACCGACGGGTCCCTCAACGCCCTCGCCCACGACTGGCGCGCCGACGTGCTGCGCGTCTCCACCTACGTACAGGAGGGCGGGTACGAGACCGACCCCGCCGGGTTCACCGCGCGGGCGCAGAAGTTCGTCGACCAGGCGCACGCGCGCGGGATGTACGCGGTCATCGACTGGCACATGCTCTCGCCGGGCGACCCGAACGCCAACCTCGACCGGGCCAAGACGTTCTTCACCGCGATGGCCAAGAAGTACAAGGACCACCCGGGCGTGCTCTACGAGATCGCCAACGAGCCCTCGGGGGTGAGCTGGTCGGCCATCAGGTCCTACGCCGAGCAGATCATCCCGGTGATCCGGGCGCAGGACCGGGACGCGGTGGTCCTGGTGGGGACGCGCGCCTGGTCCTCGTTCGGGGTCTCGGAGGGCTCGAACGAGTCCGAGGTGGTCAACAACCCGGTCCGCGCCTCGAACATCATGTACACCTTCCACTTCTACGCGGCCTCGCACCGCGAGGCGTATCTCGCGACTCTGGACCGGGCGTCCGACCGGCTCCCCGTGTTCGTCACCGAGTTCGGGACGCAGAACTACGCGGGCGAGGGCGCCAACGACTTCGCGATGTCGCAGCGCTACCTCGACCTGATGAAGCGCAAGAAGATCTCCTGGACCAACTGGAACTACTCCGACGACCACCGCTCCGGTGCCGTCTTCAAGACCGGCACCTGCAGCGGTACCCAGTGGACCGGGACCGGGGTCCTCAAGGAGGCCGGGGTCTGGATCCGCGAGCGCATCCGCCAGTGACCCGGCCCTCCCCCTTCGTCTCGGCGGCACGGTGGGCCATGGCCCGCTCGGAGACCTCCGACGGGAGCCACCCGGCCCGCTCGCGGGAGCAGGGCTCGGCGCCGGCCGGGCCATCGGCGCCCAGGGGCAGGTGGATCGCACTGCCCGCCGTGTGCGGAGGCCCCGGCACAGGGCCCCTGAGCCGGCCGACGCGGCGTCCACCACCGCCGGGACGAAGAGCAGGGCGGTGCCGGTCCGGGGGGGACGCCTCCCCCGAACAGCCGCTCGGCGCGGGACGTGGGCGGCGGCCGCGGCCGGGGAAGAGCCGGAGGGACTCCGGCCGCGGTCACTCAGGGGCTGGGTGCGCTTGGACGCGGTGACACGCATCGGAGCACCCGCGCTCCTGTTCGCCATGGCCTCGCGCCGTCCGGTGTGCGGATCGCCGCACGGCGCGCGCGTAGCCACAACGGCGTAACCCGGTCGATCCGTTGGCCGGATGACGGACGCTCGTCTCCCGGGGCGCATGAACTGGATATTTCCGCATGTGGGCGGGCGTATGGCGGGGGCGCGAAGGGCCCGGGCGCAAGCGCGCGTCGGCACAGCAGCCTGTTCTCCATGCGGATGATGCCGGGAATTAACCGATGATGCCTTGTCACGCCCCGTTCTACGCGCATAGTTTTTGGCTCTTACCACCAAGCTGAGGGGCACCTCCCGTGCAGATATCCAGATCCGGTTCCGTCCTGCTGACCGGCGCCGTCGCCGTCGCGCTCGCGGTCACCGCCCTGCCCGCCGCCCAGGCGGCCCCGTCCGCCACCGCGGTGATCTCCGAGGTGTACGGCGGCGGGGGCAACTCCGGCGCGACGCTGACCCGGGACTTCGTGGAGCTGGCCAACGCCGGCTCCGCCCCGTTCGAGGTCGGCGGCTTCAGCGTCCAGTACCTCCCGGGTGCCCCGTCGGCCGGTTCCTCGTGGCAGGTCTCCGCCCTCACGGGGTCGATCGCCCCCGGCGGCCGCTACCTCGTCGCCCAGGCGGCGGGCACCGGCGGCACCGTCGCCCTGCCCACGCCGGACGCCACCGGCACCATCGCGATGGCGGCCGGGAGCGGCACGGTGGCGCTGGTCTCCGGCACCACGCCGCTCACCTGCAAGACGGCGGCGGACTGTGCGGCCGAGCCCCGGATCGTGGACCTGGTCGGTTACGGTTCCGCGGTCGTCCGGGAGGGCAGCGGCCCGGCCCCCACCCCCTCGGCCACCGCTTCCGTCCACCGGGCCGCCTCACTGGCGGACACCGACGACAACGCCGCCGACTTCTCCACCGGTGCGCCGACTCCCGTCAACACGGCGGGAGAGACGTCCGGCGGCGGCCAGGGGCCCGAGGAGCCCGGCCCGACCGAGCCCGGCCCGGTGCGCATCCACGACATCCAGGGCACCACCCGCGTCTCCCCGCTCAACGGCACGGCGGTCACCGGCGTGCCGGGCGTCGTCACCGGCGTCCGGGCCACGGGTTCGCGCGGCTTCTGGATCCAGGAGACCGCGCCCGACGACGACCCGCGCACCAGCGAGGGCCTGTTCGTCTACACCGGCTCCGCCGCGCCCACCGTGAAGATCGGGGACTCGGTCCTGGTGAGCGGGAAGGTGGCCGAGTACTACGCGGGCGCCGCCACCCAGTCGATCACCCAGATCGCCTCGCCCCGCGTGACGGTCCTCTCCTCCGGCAACGCGCTGCCCGCCCCGGTCGTCCTCGACGCCCGCTCGGTGCCCGGCCGTTACGTACCCTCGGCGGGCGGCGGATCCGTCGACCCGCTGCCGCTGGAGCCGGACCGGTACGCCCTGGACCTGTACGAGTCGCTGGAGGGCGTCCGGGTCCAGATCGCCGACACCCGGGTGACCGGGGCGACGACGGCGTACGACGAGATCTGGGTGACGGTCAAGCCGAAGGAGAACCCGACCCGGCGCGGCGGCACACTCTACGCCTCGTACGAGGACCAGAACACCGGCCGCCTCAAGGTGATGTCGCTGGACCCGGCGCGGCCGATCCCCACGGCGAACGTGGGCGACGTGCTGAAGGGCCGCACCACCGGCGTCCTCGACTACGCCTCCTACGGCGGCTACAACCTCCAGGCCACCGAGCTGGGCACGCACGTCGACAAGAAGCTGCAGCGCGAGGTGACGCGCAAGCAGAAGAAGGACGAGCTGGCCATCGCCACGTACAACGTGGAGAACCTGGACGCGCTGGACGGGCAGGCCAAGTTCGACACGCTGGCGGAGGGCGTCGCGAAGAACCTCGCCTCCCCCGACATCGTCTCGCTGGAAGAGATCCAGGACGACAACGGGCCGGTCAACGACGGCACGGTCGGCTCCGAGGCGACGCTGAAGCGGTTCACGGACGCGATCGCCGCCCAGGGCGGCCCGCGCTACGCCTGGCGCTACATCGCCCCGGAGAACAACAAGGACGGCGGCGAGCCCGGCGGCAACATCCGCAACGTCTTCCTCTTCAACCCCCAGCGGGTCTCCTTCGTCGACCGGCCGGGCGGCGACGCCACCACCCCGGTGGAGGCGGTGAAGACCTGGAAGGGCGTGAAGCTCTCCGCGTCGCCCGGCCGGATCAACCCGGCGAGCCCGGCGTGGCAGGCCAGCCGCAAGCCGCTGGTGGGTGAGTTCACCTTCCGTGGCAAGCCGGTCTTCGTCATCGGCAACCACTTCGGCTCCAAGGGCGGTGACCAGCCGCTCCACGGCCGCTTCCAGGAGCCGAACCGCTCCTCGGAGGCCAAGCGGATCCAGCAGGCCACCGAGGTGAACGCCTTCGTCACCTCGCTGCTGAAGGCGGACAAGTCCGCGCGGGTGGTGGCGCTCGGGGACTTCAACGACTTCGAGTTCTCCCCGACGTTCACGGCCCTGACCAAGGGCAAGGTGCTCACGCCGCTGATCACGACGCTGCCCGCCGCGGAACGCTACAGCTATGTCTACGACGGCAACTCGCAGACCCTGGACCACATTCTGACGAGCCCGTCGATCCGGCGCTTCGACTACGACGTGGTGCACATCAACGCGGAGTTCGCCGACCAGGCGAGCGACCACGACCCGCAGGTGGTGCGGGTGAAGACCGGCGGCTTCTGGTTCTGAGGCCGATGCCCGGTGGGCCGGATGCTCAGCTCCGGCCCACCGGGGCACCCGCCTGGCGGGGCAGGGTGACGGGGGCGTCCAGGGGCGCCCCTTCCGCCTCCGGCGCCCGAGTGAAGAACCGGGTCACCAACTCCGCTACCTCGACGGCCCGTTCGAGCACCACCCAGTGGTCGGACTCCGGGAGCGTCAGGAACCGGCTGCCCTCGATCGTCGCCGCGAACTCCCGCTGCCGCGCGGGCGAGGTCACCGTGTCGTGCTCCCCCGCGAAGACCAGCGCCGGCACCCCGCTCAGCCCGCCGGAGTAGTCCGGCCGGTCGGCCAGCGCACGGTGGAGCGAGTCCGCCGCGTGCGGCGAACGGGTGAGCGCGTGCAGGAACGAGCGGCGCACATAGCGTCGGGCCAACTCCCTCCGATAGACCGGGCGTTCTGGATCCAGACACATCAGCGCGTCGGCGGCCAGGGCGGCGAACCCGTCGTGGTCCCCGCCCGCCAGCAGCTCCCGCGCCCGCACCCAGCGGTCGACCTGGGCACCGTCGATATGGACCGGTACGCCGCCGAGGGCGAGCCGGGCCACCCGTTCGGGGTGGTGCTGGGCGAAACCGAAGGCGATGGCGGTGCCGTAGGAGAAGCCGAAGAGGTTCAGCCGCGGGGCGCCCAGGTCGTCCGCGATCGCGAGGACCGCCCGGCGCAGGATGTCGGCGCTGGGGCCGGGCGGCAGGGGGTCGGCGGAGCCCATCCCGGGCAGGTCGGCGGTGACCACGTCGGTGGCCGGGCCCAGGTGGTCGTCCATCTGCGGCCAGCCGTACATGCCCTGGAGCGCGCCGCCGATGACGAGCGCCGGTTCGGTGACGGGTCCGGCCCCCGCGCCGCGGTCGTGGCGCAGGACGCGATAGCCGTAGCGCACTCCGTCCACCGAGAGCGTCCGGATGATCTCCTGGGGCATGGCTGCTTCCCCACTCCCTTTCGGTCAGGCCCTGGTGAGGACGAGCGCCGCGTTGTGGCCGCCGAAGCCGAGCGAGGTCTTGACCGCGCAGTCGAAGGAGGCGGCCCGGGCCTCCTTGGCGACGACCTCCAGCGCGATCTCCGGGTCGGGCGCGTCCAGATTGACCGTGGGCGGCACCAGTTGGTGCTGGAGGGCGAGGACGGTGAGCGCGGTCTCGATGCCGCCCGCCGCGCCGAGGGTGTGACCGGTCATCGCCTTGGTGGAGGTGACCAGGGGGTTCTCGCCGAGGACGCGGCGGAGCATGGTCGCCTCGATGAGGTCGTTGGAGAGCGTGGAGGTGCCGTGCGCGTTGACGTGTCCGACATCAGCCGGGGAGAGCCCGGCGTCCGCGAGGGCGGTGCGCAGGGCGTGTTCGATGCCGAGCCCCCCGGGGTCGGGGGCGACGGCGGAGTGGGCGTCGCTGGAGGCCCCGTACCCGTTCACCTTGGCGCGGACCGTGGCGCCCCGGGCGCGGGCGTGGTCCGGGTGCTCCAGGACGAGGAGGCCCGCGCCCTCACCGACGACGAAGCCGTCGCGGTGGGTGTCGAAGGGGCGGCAGGCGGCGGTGGGGTCCTCGCGGCGGGTGGAGACGGCCTTGAGGCTGCAGGCACTCGCGATCAGGAGCCGGGTGCAGGTGGATTCGGCGCCGCCCGCGATGACGATGTCGCAGGCCCCGGAGCGGAGCATCTGGTGGGCGGTGCCGATGGCGACGGTCCCGGACGAGCAGGCCGTGGAGACGGCGAGACTGGGGCCCTGGATGCCGAGGTCCAGGCTGACACTGCTGGCCGCGCCGTTGACGACACTGAGGGGGGCGAGCTTCGGCGACACACGGCGGGCCCCGCGCCCGGTGAGGACGGCGTGCTGCTCGTCGTAGAAGGGCAGCCCGCCGTGGGCCGAGCCGATGACGATCCCGACCCGGCCGCTCTCCCAGAGGGCCGGGTCGAGCCCGGCGTCCACGACGGCCTCGCGGGCGGCGATGACGGCGAGCTGGGCGACACGGTCCATCAGCCGCTGGGCGGCCACCCCGAGCAGCTCGCGCGGGTCGCAGTCGGTGACGGAGTAAAAGAAGTCGCAGGGCAGGCCGTCGAGTTCGGGCCGGGTGCCGACGTTGGGGGCGAGCCGCTCGGTGACGCCGTGCCAGGCGGCCCGGGTGCCGGTACCGGCCGCGGTGACCAGGCCGACCCCGGTGACGGAGGCCTCGAAGGGGGCGAGCGGCGCACGGCGGTAGGGCCCGGCGGCGCGGGGTGCGGGGGCCTCCGGGGCGCTCATGCGGTGGCCTTGGCGTGGACGGCCTCGACCAGCCGCCCGAGGGTGTCGCGCGAGGTGAGCACGACGTCCTCCAGGTCCACGTCGAGCCGGTCCTCGATGAGGAGCCGCAGCTCCTCCAGGGCGAGGGAGTCCAGCCGCAGCCGGTGCAGCGGAACATCGGGGCGAAGGGCCTCGGGGTCGGTTCCGAACTTCGCTACCAGCAGGGCGCTGATCTCTTCCGAGGTGGTCATTGGCGCTCCTGGGCTCAGTGACGCGGTGACGCCGGCCGCGCGTTGGGGGTCAGGGTGGGCATGGGCCATCGGGGGACGCCGGCTGCTCCGGAAGGACCCTTTATACGCCTTCGGCGAGAGGTTCCCAGCCTCCGTTCCCCCGTGCGGTGGGAGCTCTGTCCAGGTGTACGAATCCCTGGTGCGGCCGGGCGGGGCGGGGGCCGCGGAGGGCCGCCCGGGCGGGCCGCAGGACGCCGCGCGCCCTCCCGTCCGAAGGGAGTCGGTCAGACGCGCCGCCACCTCTTCGAGTCGATCAGCCTGCCGGGCTCCGGACCGCGCGGCCCCACGGGGTACGGCACGCAGTCCGCACACCCTTGGACCGATCCCGTACCTCGTCGGGATCGCGGCGGGCCGGCGGCCGGGGAAGCTACCTGAAAGCTGTCCCGCAATCCCTGGCGGGAGAGCCCTTAGAATCCGCGATCATGACCACTGAAACGGTTCAGCACGAGCCCTCCGCCCCCGGCGGCCCCGCGCTCTTCGACACCATGTCCACCATGCGCGCCATGCGCCGCCTCAAGCCGGACGCCATCCCGGACGAGACGATCGACCAGCTCATACAGGCCGCCGTCTGGGGTCCCAGCGGTGGCAACATGCAGTGCTACGAGTACGTCGTGGTCACCGACCGCGACGTGATGGCCCGTCTGGCGCCGCTGTGGAAGCGGTGCGTGGACTCGTATCTGGCGACGACCGGGAAGTACGCGCCGAAGGGCATGGACGAGGCGGCCTACGGCCGGATGGTCGCCGCGATCGAGTACCAGCGCGACCACTTCGCGGACACTCCGGTCCTGATCATCCCCTGCTACCGCTTCCCCGAGCCCCGGCTCGACGAGGAGGGGCTGATCGCCTCCGCGCAGGCGCTCGGACCGGAGGCGACCGAGCGGATGATGTCCTCTCAGGCGCGTTTCCAGGCACTGGCGGAGGGGTCCTGCGTCTACCCGGGCGTCCAGAACCTGCTGCTCGCGGCACGGGGCCTGGGGCTCGCGGCGAACATCACCATCTGGCACCTGTTCCTGGAGCAGGAGTGGAAGCGGGAGCTGGGCATCCCCGAGGACATGGCGACGTTCGCCGCCGTTCCGGTGGGCCGGCCCCTGGGCAACTTCGGGCCGGTGCGGCGGCGCCCCGTCGCGGAGGTCGTCCACCGCGACCGCTGGTAGCGAAGACGGGGCCGATCGGCCCATGACACCCCCTGTCGGGTGATACACCCCGTCACCCGACAGGCCCTAATTGCCCGTCAACTGTCCTTCCTGTCAGGAGAGTTGTCTGACACGCCGCGATCCCGACGTCATTGTCATGCCCTTCTCAGCTGGTTAGCCTGGGGGGCGCTCGCAGCCCCTCGGCCCCGCACACCGGACCCGAGGGCTTCTCTCTTCCCGCCCCGGATGTCCCACAGAGCAGGAGCACCCATGCCCAGAAGCCCCCTCGCCCGCACCCGGGTCCGCGCGTCCGTCCTGGCGGCCCTCACGGTCTGCGCCCTGGTGGCCACCGGCCAGCCCGCGACCGCCGCTCCGGCCCCGGACGCCACCGACCCGCTGAACCGCGCCTTCGACCGCGCGGCGCGGGAGTACGGCGTACCGCGCGACCTGCTGGCGGCCGTCGGCTACGGCGAGAGCCGGCTGGACGGCCACTCCGGGCTGCCCAGCCAGGCGAACGGCTACGGCGTGATGCACCTGGCCAGCAACCCGGTGAACCGCTCGCTGGAGAAGGCCGCCGCGCTGACCGGGGAGTCGGCCGACCGGCTGCGCCGGGACACCGCGACGAACATCCTCGGCGGCGCCGCCGTCCTGCGCGACCACGCCGACCGCCTCGGCCTGGACCGTGCGGAGCGGAGCGACGTGAACGCCTGGTATCCGGCGGTCGCCCGGTACAGCGAGGCGGAGGGCCCGGCGGCGGCGCTCTACGCGGACACGGTGTTCACGTTCCTCGCGGAGGGCCTGGACGCCACCGCGCCCGGCGGCGAGAGGGTGCGGGTCCCCTCCCGCCCGGTCGCCCCGGAGAAGGACGAGGTGCCGTCCGCCGGAATCTACGCGCAGAGCCCCGACTACCCCACGGCCCGCTGGGTCGCCGCCTACTCGGGCAACTACGTCGTCGGCCGCAAGGCCGCCATCGACAAGGTGGTCATCCACACCACGCAGGGTTCGTACGCCGGTTCCATCAGCTGGTACCAGAACCCGGCGTCGAAGGTCAGCGCGCACTACACGATCCGCTCGTCGGACGGCGAGGTCACGCAGTCGGTCCTGGAGAAGGACACCGCCTGGCACGCCGGCAGCGTCAACTCCTCGTCCGTGGGGATCGAGCACGAGGGCTACGTCGACAACCCGGCCTGGTACACGGAGGCGATGTACCGCTCCTCCGCCGCCCTCACCAAGCACCTGGCCGCGCGGTACAACATCCCGAAGACCCGGTCGCACATCATCGGCCACAGCGAGGCCCCCGGCGCCACACACACCGACCCCGGCCCCCACTGGAACTGGAACTACTACATGCAGCTGATCGGGGGGAGCCCCGGCACCCCCGGTGACGGCCTGACCTTCCCCTCGTACACCCTCCAGCAGTCCGGCTCCACCGGCCCGCAGGTGAAGGCGATCCAGCAGCTGCTCAACGCCCAGGGGTACGCGGCCGGAACCGCCGACGGCGTCTTCGGCCCGACCACCAAGAGCGCCACCCAGGCGTTCCAGCGCGCCCGTTCGCTGACCGCCGACGGCGCGGTCGGCCCGAAGACCTGGACGGCCCTCCTCTCGGCCGGTACCACCCCCGCCCTCTCCCGGGGCAGCTCCGGCGACGCGGTCAAGCGCCTCCAGCGCGCCCTGACGGCCGCGCTCGGCACCACGGTCGATGCCGACGGCAGCTTCGGCCCGGCCACGGAGACCGCCGTGCGCAACTACCAGAGCAGCCGCGGCCTGGGCGTCGACGGCAAGGTCGGCCCGGCGACGTGGGGAGCGCTGCAGGCGGGGCGCTGACCGACGCTCGGCAAAGCAGTGACCCCCGGGGCCTCCACCGCCCCGGGGGTCAGCCGGTTCCGCCGTGTGGTCAGGCCACCGAAGCCAGCGGCTGCCCGCTGTCGTCGTGGTGGATGGGGGTGTGGGCGCCGGTGAGCGGGGCGCCGCTGCCGCCGCGGCGGGCCGCGACGATCTCGGCGGCGATGGACAGGGCGGTCTCCTCCGGCGTACGGGCTCCGAGGTCGAGGCCGATCGGGGAGTGCAGGCGGGCCAGTTCGCGGTCGGTGAGGCCGACCTCGCGCAGGCGGTCGTTGCGCTGGAGGTGGGTGCGGCGGGAGCCCATCGCGCCGACGTAGGCGACCGGGAGGCGGAGGGCGGCCTCCAGCAGGGGGACGTCGAACTTGGCGTCGTGGGTGAGGACGCAGAGCACCGTACGGGCGTCGGTGACGGTCCCCGCGAGGTAGCGGTGGGGCCACTCGACGACGACCTCGTCAGCCTCGGGGAAGCGCGCGGCGGTGGCGAAGACCGGGCGGGCGTCGCAGACGGTGACCCGGTAGCCCAGGAACTTCCCGGCCCGCACCAGGGCGGCGGCGAAGTCGATGGCGCCGAAGACGATCATGCGGGGCGGGGGCACGCTGGACTCGACCAGGAGCTGGATCGGGCGGCCGCAGCGGGAGCCCTGCTCGCCGATGGTGAGCGGTCCGGTGCGGCCCGCGTCCAGGAGTGCGCGGGTCTCGGCGGCGGCGGTCCGGTCCAGGGCCGGGTGGCCGCCGAGCCCGCCCTCGTGACTCCCGTCGGGGCGGACGAGGAGCGGGCGGCCGAGCAGTTCGTCAGGGCCGTCCGTGACCCGGGCCAGGGCCGTCGCCGTCCCCTCGGCGGCGGCCGCGAGGGCCGCGGCGAACACCGGGCGGGCGGGATCGTCCGCCCGCACCGGTGTGACCAGGATGTCGATGACGCCGCCGCAGGTCAGGCCGACCGCGAAGGCGTCCTCGTCGCTGTAGCCGAAGCGCTCGCGGACGGATCGGCCGTCCTCCAGGACCTGTCGGCACAGCTCGTAGACCGCGCCCTCCACACAGCCGCCGGAGACCGAGCCGATGGCCGTGCCGTCACGGTCGACGGCGAGGGCGGCTCCCGGCTGCCGGGGCGCGCTGCCGCCGACCGCCACCACGGTGGCGACGGCGAACTCGCGTCCCTGCGAGACCCACCGGTTCAGCTCTTCGGCGATGTCCAGCATGGCGTCTCTCCTTTGGATGAGGGAGGGGATGGTCGGCCGGCGTCAGTGGACGCCGAGCCAGCTCTCGATCGGGTTGAGGGCGAAGAAGACGAGGAAGACCACCGTCAGCCCCCACATGAAGGCCCCGACCTCGCGGGCCCGGCCCTGGGCGAGCTTGATGGCGGAGTAGGCGATGACACCCGCGGCGACACCGGTGGTGATGGTGTACGTGAAGGGCATCAGGACCACGGTGAGGAAGACCGGGATGGCGACGGAGCGGTCGCCCCAGTCCACGTGCCGGGCGTTCTGCATCATCATCGCGCCGATGACGACGAGGGCGGCGGAGGCCACCTCGGTCGGCACGATCGCGGTGAGCGGGGTGAAGAAGAGGCAGGCGGCGAAGAAGAGGCCGGTGACGACGGAGGCGAACCCGGTCCGGGCCCCCTCACCGACCCCGGTGGCCGACTCGACGAAGACCGTCTGGCCGGAGCCCGAGGCGACACCGCCGATGACACCGCCGGCGCCGTCGACGAACAGCGCCTTCGACAGGCCCGGCATCCGGCCCTTGTCGTCGGCGAGCTTGGCCTCGGTGCCGACGCCGATGATGGTGGCCATCGCGTCGAAGAAGCCGGCCAGCACCAGGGTGAAGACGATCATGCCGACGGTCATCACCCCGACGTCGCCCCAGCCGCCGAACTCCACGTTCCCGAAGAGCGAGAAGTCGGGCATGGCGACCGCACTGCCGTCCAGGGCGGGCGGGCCGCTGCTCCAGTCCTTGGAGTCGATGTCGACGACCGCGTTGATGACGATGGCCACCAGGGTGCCGACGATGATGCCGATCAGGATCGCGCCGGGGATGTCGCGCGCCTGGAGCATGAAGATGAGGAGCAGGGTCACGCAGAAGATCAGGACGGGCCAGCCGGCGAGTTCACCGGCCGGGCCGAGGGAGACCGGGGTGGCCGTGCCCTGGTGGACGAAGCCCGCCTTGTAGAGGCCGATCAGGGCGATGAAGAGCCCGATACCCATGGTGATGCCGTGCTTGAGCGCGAGCGGTATCGCGTTCATGATCATCTCGCGGAGGCCGGTGACCACCAGGAGACAGATCACCACACCGTAGATCACACACATGCCCATGGCCTGCGGCCAGGTCATGTTGGGCGCCACCTGCGAGGCGAGCACACCGGAGACGCTGAGTCCGGCGGCCAGCGCGAGGGGCACCTTGCCGACGAAGCCCATGAGCAGGGTGGTCGCGGCCGCGGCGAAGGCGGTCGCGGTGATCAGGCCGCTCTGTCCGAGGAGGTTGCCGTCGACGTCCTCCCCGCCGAGGATGAGCGGGTTGAGCAGGAGGATGTACGCCATGGCCATGAAGGTCGTGACGCCGCCGCGCGTTTCGCGCGCGAGCGTGGAGCCTCGTTCGGATATGTGGAAGTACCGGTCGAGCCATGATCTTCCGGCGGGGACGCGCGAACCGGGGCCCGCGGGCTCCACGCTGGTCTCCGGTTCCACTGACTGCTGGGTCATGATGCCTGACTCCCAAGGTTCACAGGGGCACCCGCTTGGAGATTCCTGAATGCGGGATTTGGGATGACTGCGACGGCCGCACGACCCGGGGACGGCCGGGACGGACTGTTGAGGCAGATACGGGGGTGCCGGTGGCACGTGTCGATCCGTGAGGCGAGGCCGGGCGCCGGGGTGGGGCGCCGGTGCTCGGCCAAGAACCGTGAGCGGTGCGGTGCTTGGTGTCTCCGGGCGGTGCGGGGTGCGGAAAAGTGTGACGTTCTCGGCTCAGCACACCGCCCGGAGAGTCGGGGGGGGGACCGCTCAGGGGCTGCCGGGTGACGACCGGTGGGAGATCACCCGGCGGCCCGTCAGGAACTGGTGCCGGTGAGGTGCTCGGGGCGTACCGGTGTCCTGTTCAGCTCCAGCCCGGTCGCGTTCCGGATCGCCGCGAGGACGGCCGGGGTCGACGACAGGGTGGGGGCCTCGCCGATGCCGCGCAGCCCGTACGGGGCGTGCTCGTCGGCGAGTTCGAGCACGTCGACCGGGATCGTCGGCGTGTCGAGGATGGTGGGGAGGAGGTAGTCCGTGAAGGAGGGGTTGCGCACCTTCGCGGTCTTCGGGTCGACGATGATCTCCTCCATCACGGCGACGCCCATGCCCTGGAGGGTGCCGCCCTGGATCTGGCCGAGGACGGAGAGCGGGTTGAGCGCCTTGCCGACGTCCTGGGCGCAGGCCAGTTCGATGACCTTGACCAGCCCCAGTTCGGTGTCGACCTCGACGACCGCGCGGTGGGCGGCGAAGGAGTACTGGACGTGGCCGTTGCCCTGTCCGGTACGGAGGTCGAACGCCTCGGTGGGCCGGTGGCGCCACTCCAGCTCGATGTCGACGACCTCGTCCTCCAGCACGTCGGCCAGGTCCGCGAGGACCTCGCCGCCGTCGGTGACGACCTTGCCGCCCTCCAGGAGGAGTTCGGCGGTTGCCCAGGCCGGGTGGTAGGTGCCGAACCTGGTGCGGCCCAGCTCCAGGACCTTCTCCCGTACGGCTTCGCAGGAGTTCTTGACCGCGCCGCCGGTGACGTACGTCTGGCGGGAGGCGGAGGTGGAACCGGCGGAGCCGACACGGGTGTCGGCGGGGTGGATGGTGACCTGGTTGACCCCGAGTTCGGTCCGGGCGATCTGGGCGTGGACGGTGACGCCGCCCTGGCCGACTTCGGCCATCGCGGTGTGCACGGTGGCGACCGGCTCGCCGTTGATGACCTCCATCCGGACGCGGGCGGTGGAGTAGTCGTCGAAGCCCTCGGAGAAGCCGACGTTCTTCAGGCCGACCGCGTAGCCGATGCCTCGCACGACGCCTTCGCCGTGGGTGGTGTTGGAGAGTCCGCCGGGCAGCGCCCGGACGTCGACGGAGGTGCCGTCGGCGCCGGCCGTCAGCCACTCCTGCTCGGGCGGCAGCGGACGGGCCTTGACCCGGCGCAGCAGCTCGGCGACCGGCGCCGGCGAGTCGCAGACCTGGCCGGTGGGCAGCAGGGTGCCCTGCTCCATGGCGTTGATCTGCCGGAACTCCACCGGGTCCATGCCGAGCTTCGCGGCCAGTTTGTCCATCTGCGCCTCGTAGGCGAAGCATGCCTGGACCGCGCCGAAGCCGCGCATCGCCCCGCAGGGCGGGTTGTTGGTGTAGAGGGCGATCGCCTCGATGTCGACGTCCTCGATCTTGTACGGGCCGACCGAGAGCGAGGAGGCGTTGCCGACGACCGCCGGGGAGGCGGAGGCGTAGGCCCCGCCGTCCAGGACGATCCGGCACTTCATGTGGGTGAGCTTGCCGTCCTTGGTGGCGCCGTGCTCGTAGGTGAGCTTCGCCGGGTGCCGGTGGACATGGCCGAAGAAGGACTCGAACCGGTTGTAGACGATCTTGACCGGCTTGCCGGTGCGGAGCGCCAGCAGACAGGCGTGGATCTGCATCGAGATGTCCTCGCGACCGCCGAAGGCCCCGCCGACGCCGGAGAGCGTCATGCGGACCTTGTCCTCGGGGAGGCCGAGGACGGGGGCGATCTGCTTGAGGTCGGAGTGCAGCCACTGGGTGGCGACGTACAGCTCGACCCCGCCGTCCTCGGAGGGCACGGCGAGACCGGACTCGGGGCCGAGGAAGGCCTGGTCCTGCATCCCGAAGACGTACTCGCCCTTGACGATCACGTCGGCGCGCTTGGCGGCCTCGTCGGCGTCGCCCCGGAGGATCGGCTGGCGGTGGACGATGTTGGGATGCGGGACGTGGCCGATGTGGTGGTCGTCGCGGCCCTCGTGGACGAGCGGGGCGTCGGGCGCGGTGGCCGAGGCCTCGTCGGTGACGAGCGGCAGCTCCCGGTACTCGATCCTGATCTTGGCGGCGGCGCGGCGGGCCGTCTCCGGGTGGTCGGCGGCCACGAGGGCGACCGGCTCGCCGTGGTGGCGGACCCTGCCGTCGGCGAGGACGGGGGTGTCCTGGATCTCCAGGCCGTAGTTCTTCATCTCGGCCGGGAGGTCGTCGTAGGTCAGCACCGCGTAGACACCGGAGGTGGCGAGCGCCTCGGAGGTGTCGATGGAGACGATCTCGGCGTGGGCGACGGTGGAGCGCAGTGTCTGGCCCCAGAGCATGTCCTCGTGCCACATGTCGGAGGAGTACGCGAACTCGCCGGTGACCTTGAGGGTGCCGTCGGGGCGGAGCGTGGACTCACCGATGCCGCCCTTGGTGGGCGAACCCTGGGTGATCTTGGTGGGCGTTCCGGCCGGTACGGTCTGGGCCCTGGGTGCCGTGGCTCCGGGGCGTGCCGTGGCTTCGGGGTGCGTCGTCATGACTGGACCGCCTCTCCCTGGCGGGCCGCCGCGAGGCGGACCGCGTCGAGGATCTTCTCGTACCCCGTGCAGCGGCACAGGTTGCCGGAGAGCGCCTCACGGATGTCCTGGTCGGACGGGGAGGGGGTGTTCTCCAGCAGTTCGTCGGCGGCGACCAGCAGGCCGGGGGTGCAGAAGCCGCACTGGACGGCCCCGGCGTCGATGAACGCCTGCTGGATCGGGGACAGCTCGACGGCCTCGCCGGTCTGGCCGTCGGTGGGCCGGGCCTGCCAGCGCTTGGCCGCGTCCAGGGTGGTGCCGCAGGCGCGGGTGGCGCAGCCGCCGCCGGGGTGGGCGTCCTCGCGGTGCTTGGCGTAGTCGGCCAGGCCCTCGACGGTGACGACCTCGCGGCCCTCCACCTGGCCGGCGGCGACCAGACAGGCGCAGACGGGCACGCCGTCCAGCCGGACCGTGCAGGACCCGCACTCGCCCTGCTCGCAGGCGTTCTTGGAACCGGGCAGCCCCATACGCTCACGCAGCACGTAGAGAAGGGACTCGCCCTCCCACACGTCGTCGGCTTCCTGCTGACGGCCGTTGACCGTGAAATTGACTCGCATGGTTACGCAGCTCCTTCCAGCGTGCGGCCGGCGCCGCGGTACTGCTCCCAGGTCCAGCCGAGCGTGCGACGGGCCATGATGCCGACCGCGTGCCTGCGGTACTTCGCCGTGCCCCGGACGTCGTCGATCGGATTGCAGGCGCCGGAGGCGAGGGCGGCGAACTGCTGGGCGATGGCGGGGGTGATGATCTTGCCACTCTCCCAGAACCCGCCCTCCTCCAGCGCGGCGTTCAGGAACGTCTCGGCCTCCTGGGCCCGGATGGGCGTGGGGGCGGCCGAGCCGATGCCGGTGCGCACGGTGCGGGTCTCGGGGTGCAGGGCGAGGCCGAAGGCGCAGACGGCGATGACCATCGCGTTGCGCGTACCCACCTTGGAGTACTGCTGGGGCCCGTCGGCCTTCCTGATGTGCACGGCGCGGATCAGCTCGTCCGGCGCCAGGGCGTTGCGCTTGACGCCCGTGTAGAAAGCGTCGATAGGAATCAGCCGCGTCCCGCGTACGGATTCGGCCTCCACCTCGGCCCCCGCGGCGAGCAGCGCCGGGTGGGCGTCACCGGCGGGCGAGGCGGTGCCCAGGTTGCCCCCGACCCCGCCGCGGTTGCGGATCTGCGGCGATGCGACGGTGTGCGAGGCGAGCGCCAGACCCGGCAGCTCGGTGCGCAGGTGCTCCATGATGGAGCTGTACGGCACGGAGGCGCCGAGCCGTACGCTCTCCTGGCCCACCTCCCACTCCGACAGCTCACCGATGCGGTTCAGGTCAAGGAGGTGTTCGGGCCGCCGGTGGTCGAAGTTGATCTCGACCATCACATCCGTACCGCCCGCGATGGGCACAGCCGTGGGGTGCTCGGCCTTGGCGGCGAGCGCCTCCTCCCAGCTGGCGGGGCGAAGGAAGTCCATGAGTGGCTCTCTTCTTCTCAATCGGGTCGTTCACCGGGGCTGGGGACGGCCGGCCCGCGACTGGCTCGTATGGCTCGTTCATGTGGTGTTCACGTGGTGTGTGACCCAGTACACAAGCCAGGACCCGGCGGGTGCAGTCACCGAAACACTGAAGCAGTTGGCTGGTCTCCGTCCTCGTCTTGTAGATTCGAACGAATGGCGGGGAACAGTAACCTCGCCGTAATTCACAGGTACCCGTCCACCCCTGTGGTCCCCCACCCCCACCCCTTCCCGGCTTCCCCCACCTGCTCCCACCCCTACGGAAAGATCGGCGGCGACGAGATGCGGCTGCGCGCCCTGCTGGAGACCGATGCGCTGGGCCTGCGGCTGCTCGGCGGCCAGGACGAGCTGGACCGCACGGTCCGGGGCGTCATGACGACCGACCTGCGCGACCCCAGCCGCTACCTCTCCGGCGGCGAGCTGGTGCTCACCGGTCTGGCCTGGCACCGGGACGCGAGCGACTCCGAGCCGTTCGTCCGGATCCTTGCGGGGGCGGGGGTGGCCGGTCTCGCGGCGGGCGAGGCGGAGCTGGGCGACATCCCGGCCGACCTGGTCGAGGCGTGCGACCGGCACCGGCTGCCGCTCTTCGCGGTGCACGAGACGGTGGCGTTCGCGACGATCACCGAGCATGTCGTACGCCAGGTCTCCGGCGAGCGGGCGGGCGACCTGGCGGCCGTGGTGGACCGCCACCGGCGGCTGATGACCTCGGGCCCGGCGGGCGGCGGCCCGGAAGTGGTCCTGGACCTGCTCACCTCGGACCTGGACCTGCGGGCCTGGGTCCTCTCCCCCACCGGCCGCCAGATCGCCGGGGCGGGCACCCCGCTGCCCGGCCCCCTGGGCGCGACACTGGCCGGCCACCATCTGGCCGCGACCCGCACCGGACGCCGGGCCCCGCACCGGGCGGCCGTGGCAGGGACGACGTATTCGCTCTTCCCGATCCGGAACACCGGCCGGGGCGCGGTCCCGGCCGCCCGGGACGTCCGGGAGTCGGTCCTCTCGGACTGGCTGCTCGCCGTGGAGGCGGACGCCTCGGACTGGCCCGCCGCCCGGCTGGACCTGCTCCAGGGCGTCACCCAGCTGATCGCGGTGGAGCGGGACCGCCGCGAGGCGGCCCGTACGGTACGCCGACGGCTCGCCCAGGAGGTCCTGGAGCTGGTCCAGGCGGGCGCCGCCCCGGCCGAGATCGCCGCCCGGCTCCGGGTCGCCGCCCCGGTCCTGCTGCCCGGCCTCGGCGTGGCCCCGCAGTGGCAGGTCGTGGTGGCCCGGGTCGACTGGACCGCCGCCGACGCGACCGCGCCGGGCGGGGTCCCGGGCGACATCGCGGGCGGGCCGGTCGCCCAGGCGCTGCTGGAGGAGATCCTCGTCGACCCGGCGGTCAGCGGCCCCGACTCGGCCGACCGGATCGCCGTCGCGCACACGGGCGAGGAGGCCATCGCGCTCGTACCGCTGCCTGCCGGGCCCTCCCCCCTCCCGGACACGGTAGGTGACGCCACCGACACCGCCACCGGCCCGTCGGCGGGTGCCGACGCGGCCGTACGGGAGACCAGGGACACGGCCGGAACGGGGACGGGGGCCGCGGCGGCGGCCGGGGCGGGGGCGAAACCCGGGACCGGCGCGGCCCCCACGACCGCCGCGACCCCGGCCGCCCCTCAGGACCCCGCACTGCACGCGGACGCGCTGCTCGCCGCCGTACGCGAACCGCTCTCGGCGGGGCTCGCCGACGACGGGCGGCTGACCCTGGGGGTGAGCGCGGCCGTGCACTCGGCCGAGGGGCTGCGCGGGGCGCTGGAGGAGGCCCGGCACGCCCGCCGGGTGGCGGCGGCCCGGCCGGGCCGGGTCTGCGCGGCGGGCCACCACGAGCTGGCCTCGCACGTGCTGCTGCTGCCGTTCGTCCCCGACGACGTCCGCCGCGCCTTCACCGCCCGGCTGCTGGACCCGCTGCGCGACTACGACCGGCGCCACCGCGCGGAGCTGATCGAGACGCTGGAGGCCTTCCTGGACTGCGACGGCTCCTGGACCCGCTGCGCGGCCCGGCTGCACCTCCACGTCAACACACTGCGCTACCGTGTCGGCCGCATCGAGCAGTTGACGGGCCGTGACCTCTCGCGGCTGGAGGACAAGCTCGACTTCTTCCTCGCCCTGCGTATGAGCTGACCCGTGCGCCCCGCCGTGCGCGGGCCCGCTCCCCCCGTTTGTGAATTCCTTCACCTGACATCGGTCGGACCTCTTGGCCCGGCGTGCCGATCCGTGCTGAGATGCGGCGGTACTCAACAGCACAATGGCGCGCTCGGGGAGGGCAATGTGGCGGATACCGCCATGTCTGGTTCCGGAACGACAGCAGATGACGATCCGCCGCTCCAGACAGCGGTATGGCGGCTGCGGTCCCGCGCCTGCTGGACGGATGCGGCCGCCCTGCTGGAGCCGCACGCGGCGAGCGACCCGGCGGCGGCGCTCCAGCGCACCGCCCTGCTGACGGAGCGGTGTCTCTACACCGGCGAGGGGTGGACCGACGCCGAGGACGCGCTGCGGAGCGCCGAGGCGCTGGCCCGCACCGACGAGGAGCGCGGCCAGGCCGCCTGCGAGCGGGGCCATCTCGCCTACGCCTCCACTCTGTTGGGCGTACGGGACCGGGCCGACGAGGCGAGCGTCGCACTCAGCCGGGCGGCGGCGCTGCTGGCCCCGACCGCGCCCGGGCGGCCGTTGCTGGACTTCCGGCGCGGGCTGATCGCGCAGAACATCGCCGACGCCCCGCAGTCCGCCCGCGCCGCCTACCGCCGGGCGCACGCCGGGGCGGCCGCGCGCGGCGACGAACTGCTGCTCTCCTCCACCTGGCGCCACCTCGCCGCCCTCGCACTCCAGGAGGGCGAGCTGGCCGAGGCCCGGCACGGGTTCGCGGAATCGCTGCGGATCCGGGAGGAACTGGGCTATCTGGTCGGTACGGCCCCTGCGCTCATCTCGCTGGCGGAGGCGGAGCCCGAACCGGAGGCGGCCCGGCTGCGTGCGGAGGCGGGGCGGCTCTTCCGGCTGCTGGGCGGGGTGCCGACCTGGCTGGCCCCGCACCTCGGGGTCCCGGGCCCGCGACCGGCGGAGGCGAGCTGAGGGGCGTACCGCCTGGGGCGGGCGCGTCCCCGCCGTCGGCGTGCGCGCCGTTCCCCGCCGGGGAGGGGCGCGCACGCCCGCGCGATCCGGACGGCCGCGCCGTGCGTACGGAGCAGCCCGCACACGCCGTGCGGACGTCGACGCCCCTTCAGAGGTCAGCGCCCCCTCGGACGTTCGCTCCCGCTCAGACGTCCGCGCCCGTGAAGTGCTCCCGCACGAGGGCCTGCACGACCGCCAGGTCCTGGGTGATCAGGGCGTCGAGCAGCGCGGTGTGCTCGGCGGCGTCGGCCAGCAGGTCGGCCCGGCGGGTGGCGGGGCCTGCTGTCAGAGGCCACTGCGAGCGCCGGTGCAGCTCTTCGGCGATGGCCACCAGCTGCTCGTTGCCCGCCAGGGTGAGGACCGCCCGGTGGAAGGCCCGGTCGCTCTCGGCGTAGCTCGCCCGGTCGCCCACCGCCGCCGCCGCGACCGTGGCGTCGGCCAGCGGCCGCAGCGCCGCCCACCGCTTCGCCGGGACGGTGCGGGCGAGCCGGAGCATCACCGGCACCTCGATCAGGGCCCGTACCTCGGCCAGCTCCGCCAGCTCCCGCGGCCCGCGCTCGCTGACCCGGAAGCCCCGGTTCGGCACCACCTCGACGGCACCCTCGGTGGCCAGCTGCTGCATCGCCTCGCGAACCGGGGTGGCCGAGACCCCGAAGCGGGCGCCGAGTGCGGGGGCGGAGTAGACCTGGCCGGGGATCAGCTCGCCGTCGACGAGCGCGGCACGCAGGGCCTCCAGGATCTGGCCCCGGACGGAGTGACGGACGACACGGGGGGCGGGCGGCTCGCCGTGCGTGTGCTCGCCCCGGGCCAGGGCGCTCCCCGGGTCCCGCGGACGGCCGACGCGCAACTGTTCGGGCACCCGGCCGGTCGGCGGGGTGCCCGGGGACGCGCCGGGCGCGTACGGCCGCCGTACGCCCTCTCGCGCGCTGTCCTGCTCCACCCGGACCTCCTCGGCCTGCCGCGCGGGCCGGGTCGCGTGCGCCCGGCCCCCCGTGCACGATAGAGGGAGGAGGCCGCAGTTCAAACATCGACGGCGTCGGGTAAGGTAAGGCTTACCTGCACACGATCCCGATTCGGTGGTCCCTGCATGACCCTCACCCCGCTGCTCGCCGGCGCCGCGACGACGTCCCCCGTGACCGCCGCGTACACCCGCCTGACCGAGGTCTTCCCCGGTCTGCGCGCCGAGGTGCTCGACGAGGACGCGAGCGCCCCGACAGGCGCCGGCTGGGTCGGCGCGGCCGAGCTGGCCGCCGGCGGGGCCGCCGTGGACTCCTTCCTGGCCTGGGACGACGCCCAGGTGCTCCGGGACTACGGACAGCAGGCCCGCCCCGACGTGGTGGCCAGCTTCGGCCTCCACCGGTACGCCTGGCCCGCCTGCCTGCTGGTGACCGTGCCCTGGTTCCTGCACCGCCGGGTGCCGCGCGTCCCGGTCGAGGACGTGGCCTTCCAGCGGGCGCTGGGGCACCTGACCGTGCGGGTGAGGGAGTTCTCCTGCCTGCCGGACGACCCGGCGGCCGACCTGCCCGGCGCCCGGGTGGTTCCGGACGAGGCGGCACTGCGGGCCGAGGTGCTGGCCGCGCTCACCGAGCACCTGGCCCCGGTGCTGGAAGGTTTCGGTCCGCGCATGCGGCGGGGGAAGCGGGCGCTGTGGGGGATGGCGACCGACGAGATCGTCGAGGGCCTCTGGTACATCGCGCACCTGCTCGGCGAGGAGCGCCGCGCGATGGCCGAGCTGGAGCTGCTGCTCCCCGGCACCACGAAGCCGTACGTCGGCACCGCGGGCTTCCGCGAACTGACCGGCCCCGATGGGCAGTCGCTGCCGACCCGGGACCGGGCGAGCTGCTGCCTCTTCTACACCCTGCGCCCCGAGGACACGTGCGTGACCTGCCCGCGCACCTGTGACGCGGACCGGGTCCGCAAGCTCGCCACCGCTTCCTGATCCGGCCCGACCGAAACGGAAGGCCCTGACCCACACCGCCCTTCCGGATGACGTGGAATCGAACACAACTCGGCCCGACCGGGCGAAAGTTCGAGAAGATTCCACCCATCGATAGCCTCTCCCACCCCCATGGCGTGCTCTTGTCCCGAAACCCGCAGAGCGGGACGGGAATTCCGTCACGATGGCGCACGAAACGCCCTACGTGACGCAAGGGACCGCGCATGAGACTGACCGACATATCGCTTGACTGGCTGCTTCCGGGCGCCGTGCTGCTCGTGGGAGTCATGGCGGCGGTGACGGTGGTCGCACGCGGCAGGCGTGCCGCCGGCAAGGCCGCGGCCGACGACTCCTGGGAACGCAGCGAGGAGCGCCGGCGACGCAAGGAAGCGCTGTACGCCACCGCCAGTTACGTCCTGCTGTTCTGCTGTGCGGCCGTCGCCGCCGCGCTCTCCTTCCACGGGCTCGTCGGCTTCGGCCGGCAGAACCTGAACCTGAGCGGGGGCTGGGAGTACCTGGTCCCGTTCGGACTGGACGGGGCCGCGATGTTCTGTTCCGTGCTGGCCGTGCGGGAGGCGAGCCACGGAGACGCGGCGCTCGGCTCCCGGCTGCTGGTGTGGACGTTCGCCGGGGCCGCCGCCTGGTTCAACTGGGTGCACGCCCCCCGGGGCATGGACCACGCGGGCGCCCCGCACTTCTTCGCGGGGATGTCCCTCTCGGCCGCGGTGCTCTTCGACCGGGCGCTGAAGCAGACCCGGCGGGCCGCGCTGCGCGAACAGGGCCTGGTGCCGCGCCCGTTGCCGCAGATCCGGATCGTCCGCTGGCTGCGGGCCCCCCGGGAGACCTTCGGCGCCTGGTCGCTGATGCTCCTGGAGGGTGTGCGCACCCTGGACGAGGCGGTGGACGAGGTACGGGAGGACCGCAAGGAGCGGGAACAGGACCGGCTGCGCCGCCGCGACCAGGCCAAGCTGGAGCGGGCACACATCAAGGCCCTCAACCGGCAGAACCGGGCCTGGGGGCGCGGCCGCATCGGCCACCGGGTGGACGTCCAGGCCCTCGCCCCGGCGGCCTCGGGCCCGGGCGGCGCGGCGCCGCCCGTCGCGGAGCCCGCCATAGCAGAGCCGGGTCAGCTGCCTCTGCGACCCCGGCCATCCCTGCAAGCCGTCGGCCCGACCCAGCCGTCGGACGGTTCGGGTTCGAAGAGCCTCGGCCCTTCGAACCCGGCAAGTGACGCGCGGACCGTCGACCTCACCGCCGAGGACGACACCCAGACACTCCCCCGGCTCGACTCGTTGGAGCAGAAACTGAAGGATCTGGAGCAGCAGTTCGGCTGAGCGTGCGGGCCGCCGGCCCCCCCCCCCGGGGGGGGGGGGGGGGGCCTCCCCCCCCCCCCCCCCCCGCAACTCGAACCAGACCACCTTCCCCAGGGCTCCCACCTCGACCCCCCAGGCGTCGGCCAGGCTCCGTACGAGGTTCAGCCCCCGGCCGTGCGTGCCGTCGTCGGCGTTCGGTACGTACGGTGCGGGCAGATCGGCCTCGAAGTCCTGGACCTCCACCCGGAGCGCCGTGGCCGTCGCCGTCGCGGTGACCACCGCCCCGTGCCGGGTGTGGATCAGCGCGTTGGTCACCAGCTCGCTCAGCAGCAGCTCCGCCTCATCGATCCGTTCGGCGCCGGAGCGGTGCCGGAGGAACTCCCGCAGCTCGCGCCGGACCTCCCCCACCGCCGACCGTTCCGTATGGCCCACCCTGCGGCGCATCCGGGCCGGCTGCTGAGCCTCGCCCGGTCTCCGCCCGCGAGGGCCCCGCCCCTCGACGGCCCGATCCCTCTTCTGACGCTTCACCGATTCCCCCGCCCGCACAGCGATCCGACCTCCTCTGTCCCGGCCGCCCGTCGAACAGCCTCACGGGATGCATGCCCCTGTACGCACACGGTCACGCTTGCCGATCGGGCACGGAGAGCGCGGGCCGAGGCAGCGGGGGGCGCATGGGGAATACCGTCCCGCGGATGCGCTCAGGGGCGCTCCGGGCGGCGCAGGGAGCGCATCAGGGACGAGGGGAGTCGCTCACGGTCTCAAGGGCGGGGCACGTTGCGGAGGTTGGAGCGGGCCATCTGGAGCATGCGCCCCACGCCGCCGTCCAGGACGACCTTGCTCGCCGAGAGGGCGAAGCCGGTGACCATGTCGGCCTTGATCTTCGGGGGGATGGAGAGCGCGTTGGGGTCGGTCACCACGTCGACGAGCGCCGGGCCCTTGTGCTTGAAGGCGTCCTTCAGCGCGGCCTGTAGGTGCTTGGGCTTCTCGACCCGCACCCCGAACGCCCCGCAGGCGCGGGCCACGGCGGCGAAGTCGGGGTTCTTGTTGGTGGTGCCGTAGGCGGGCAGCCCGCCGACCATCATCTCCAACTCCACCATGCCCAGGGAGGAGTTGTTGAAGAGGACCACCTTCACCGGCAGGTCGTACTGGACGAGGGTGAGGAAGTCACCCATCAGCATGGAGAATCCGCCGTCACCGGCCATCGCCACGACCTGCCGTTCGCGGTCCACGAACTGGGCACCGATCGCCTGCGGCAGCGCGTTGGCCATCGAGCCGTGGCTGAACGAACCGATCACCCGCCGCCTGCCGTTGGGCGTCAGATAGCGGGCGGCCCAGACGTTGTTCATGCCGGTGTCGACGGTGAACACCGCGTCCTCGTCGGCCATGTCGTCCAGGACGGAGGCGACGTACTCGGGGTGGATCGGGGTGTGCTTCTCGACCTTGCGGGTGTAGGCCTTGACGACCCCCTCCAGCGCGTCAGCGTGCTTCTTCAGCATCCGGTCGAGGAACTTGCGGTCGCCCTTGGGCTTCACGCGGGGCGTCAGACAGCGCAGCGTCTCGCGGACGTCACCCCACACCGCCAGATCCAACTGCGAGCGTCGACCGAGGTGTTCGGGCCGCACATCGACCTGCACGATCTTCACGTCGTCCGGCAGGAACGCGTTGTACGGGAAATCCGTGCCGAGCAGGACCAGCAGGTCGCACTCGTGGGTGGCCTCGTAGGCGGCACCGTAACCGAGGAGCCCGCTCATGCCGACGTCGTACGGGTTGTCGTACTGGATCCACTCCTTGCCGCGCAGCGCGTGCCCGACCGGGGCCTTCACCTTCTCGGCGAACTCCATCACCTCGGCGTGCGCGCCCGCCGTCCCGCTGCCGCAGAACAGCGTGACCCGTTTGGCCCGGTCCACCATCCGGCAGAGCTTGTCGATCTCGTCGTCGCCGGGGCGTACGGTCGGCCGCGAGGTGACGAGCGCGTGCTCGACCGCCTTGTCCGGAGCGGTCTTGGAGGCGACATCGCCCGGCATCGTCACGACGCTCACACCGCCGCGCCCGATGGCGTGCTGGATGGCGCTCTGGAGGAGGCGCGGCATCTGCTCCGGGTGGGAGATCATCTCGTTGTAGTGGCTGCACTCCTGGAAGAGCAGCTCGGGATGCGTCTCCTGGAAGTAGCCGAGCCCGATCTCGCTGGAGGGGATGTGCGAGGCGAGGGCGAGGACCGGGGCCATCGAGCGGTGCGCGTCGTACAGCCCGTTGATCAGGTGCAGGTTGCCCGGGCCGCACGACCCGGCGCAGGCCGCCAGCGACCCGGTGACCTGGGCCTCGGCCCCGGCGGCGAAGGCGGCGGTCTCCTCGTGCCGGACATGGATCCAGTCGATGGCCGAGTTACGCCGAATGGCGTCCACGACGGGGTTCAGGCTGTCGCCGACGACGCCGTACAGGCGCTTGACGCCCGCCCTGGCGAGGATGTCGACGAACTGCTCCGCCACGTTCTGCTTGGCCATGGGTGCGCGCCCTTCTCCTCTGCTCCGTGCCCTGTCGGCTGTCCGGACTCCGGAGACCGAAACATCGGCCGGACCGTGCGGCCTTTGGAGTCCATCAACCCACGGCGGGCGCGGTTACGCCTCCCAGACGGCCGCGCAGGTGCGGTCGTCGGCGTACCCCTTGATCCGGAGCTGGGTGTCGGCGAGGAAGGCGGGCAGCCCGGGCGGCCCCGGCGGGCCCCAGCGCTCGGCCAGCTCGGCGGGCAGCTCCGGTTCGCCGCGCATCGGCTCGGCCAGCCCGTTGCTGCACAGCAGCAGCGTGTCGCCCGGCCGGGCGACGGAGGCCCGGAAGCGGAACAGCTCGGCGGAGGGCGGGGCGGGCCCGTCGCCGTCCGGGGACGGGGGCGTGGTGATCCCAAGGTCCATGGTCAGCCGGTCGCCGTCGGCCCCCTCCTCGCGCGCGCCACCGCCGCCGCCTCCGGATGAGGACTGCCGCTCCACCATCACCGGCTCCAGGTCCTGCCACCGCCCGTCCCGGAGCCGGAACAGGCCACCGCCGCCGACGCCGAAGAAGACCCGGGTGCGGCAGCCGGGGTCGGCCGGGAGCAGCAGACACCGCAGGCTGGTGGTGTACTCCTGCGGTTCCAGGCCGAGTTCGGCGGCGCGGGCCCGGAGCTTTCCGTACGTACGGTCGGTGAGCCGGTGCAGCCCCGACTTCAGGTCGGCCCGGCGGCCCGCCCTTATGTCCTCGGAGAGCCGGGCGTGGCTGCGGGCCACGGCCCCGCCGATCCAGCGGCAGGCGTCGGCCGCCGCGAGGTGCGCCCCCTCACCGGCCCGTACACCCCCGGCCACGGCGATGAGCACGAGGGCGCTCTCGGCGGTCCCGAACCGGGCGGTGAGCAGCGCGTCCCGCCGGGGCTCGCCCCGGAACCGGGCGGAGTCCCCCCGCACGGAGGCTGCGCGCAGCGTGTACGTCCCGTACCGGGCGCCGTCCAGCACGGTGTCGGGGACCAGGGTGTCCAGGTTCTCCGAGGTGGCGGCGGGCAGCGCGGCGGGGTCGGCGTCGTAGGTGGGCGGCCGGTCCCCCAGATGGTCGACGAGGGGCCGGGCCCCGCCCCCACCGTCGGCCGGCGCGTCACTCGCGGCCCAGTCCGGGGGGAGCCGGTGCGGGGCGCCGGGGCCGGTGGCGGTCTTGTCGGCCACCGCCTCGGGCTCCGGCGCGGCGGGCTTCGGCGCCGCGAAGGTACGGGGCCCGGGCGGGCCCGCGGGCGCCTCCCAGGGAGCGGGGAGGGCGGTGCTGCGGGGCCCGGGGACGGCGGGCGCAGGTGCGGCCGCGGGCGGGGGCCCGGGCGGGCCCTGCCTCTCCGGTCGCCGCTCCGCCGACGGCTCCGCCAGGCTTCGGGGCCCCGGCTCGGGCGGCCGTCCGGCCCCCGTCTCGGGTGTGGATCCGGGCGCCGGTCTCCGCTCCGGGGCCGCCGGCCCGCTCACCGTGTCCGACACGGAGTCGAAGCGGTCGTCGAGGCTGTCGGGCGCGCTGCTCGGACCCGTGTCCGGCGCGGTCTCGTCGTACAGCTTCCGCCACCAGTCGTCCTCGTGGGCGGCGGGCTTCTCCCCCTGCTGACTCATGCCCCTATTGTCCACCGCGGAGCCCGCCCGAAAACGGAGCATCGGGAAAATGCCCGCGTGCGAACTCCCCCTCGAACAGGGTCTGTGTGATCAGCGGATCACTGTTCCAACGGCTGACCGGCGTACCGGACCACCGGTTCACCGCAGGGCTCACGGGCCGTTCACCGTCCGCACCACGAAGTCGCCGTCGGCGTCCGTGAGCTCGGCCCGCAGGGTGGCCGTCCGTGGGGCGGAGCCGGTACGGCTGTCGCCGTGTCGCCGCCCCCACCGCCGTAGGCGATATCGGGCGTACCGCTCTCACCAGGCTGTTCCGAAACGAAGTGGCTCAAGAGACCGTATTGGGGAGGTTGTCGGTACTGCGGTGGCGCGACAGTGGCGGAGGGGCCAGGGGTACGGGGGATGATGTGCTCGGCGGGTCTGCGCCGTGGCCTTTTCCCGCCACTGCGCCGACCGGCCGGAACGGGCGCTGCGACGCGCGATCACCACACCGGGGAGGTCGGGGGAATGCTGGGGGCCATAGGTCTCGACGAGCGGCAGGAGGCCGCGTACCGCGTACTGGTGGCGGCCGGGGCGGCGGAACTCTCCGACCTCGCCCACCGGCTCTCCCTCGCCGAGGTGGAGGCCGAGCGGGTGCTGCGCCGACTGGGACAGCAGGGGCTGGCCGCCCAGTCCTCGGCCCGCCCGGGCCGCTGGGTGGCGGCGCCGCCGGGCGCGGCGCTGGGCGCTCTGCTCACCCGGCAGCGCCGCGAGCTGGAGCAGGCGGAGCTGGCGTCGGCGCTGCTGGCGGAGGAGTACCGGGCGGAGGCGAGCGAGCCCGAGGTGCACGACCTGGTGGAGGTGGTGACGGGGGCGGCGGCGGTCGCCCAGCGCTTCCACCAGGTGCGGCTGGGGGCCTCGTCCGAGGTGTGCGCCCTGGTCACCGGGGTGCCGACCGCGGTGACCGGCACGGAGGACGAGTCCGGGGAGCAGGCGGCCTTGCCCGGGGTCGCCTCCCGGGTGGTCGTCGAGCGGGAGGTGCTGTCGCTGCCGTCGGGGACCCTGGAGCTGTCGGCGGCGCTGGGCCGGAACGAGCAGTGCCGGGTGGTGGACCGGGTGCCGACGAAGCTCGTGATCGCGGACGGCACCACGGCGATGGTGCCGCTGACCGGGCGAGGTGCCGAGCCCGCCGCCCTCGTCGTGCACGCCAGCGGGCTGCTGGAGTCGCTGACGGGCCTCTTCGAGGCGGTGTGGCGGGAGGCCCTGCCGCTCCGGCTCGGGGAGGGCGGGTGCGGGGTGCGCGAGGAGGGCGTCGGCCCGGACGCGACGGACCTGGAGATCCTTTCGCTGCTGCTGGCCGGACTGACCGACGCCAGTGTGGCCAAGCAGCTGGAGCTGGGGCTGCGGACCGTGCAGCGCCGGGTCAAGGGGCTGATGGAGCTGACGGGGGTCTCCACCCGGCTCCAGCTGGGCTGGCACGCGTACGAACGCGGCTGGGTGGCCCGCTCGGGACCGCAGGGGGCGGGCGGGACCGGCGGTGCCGGTGCGGCCGTGGCCCCAGGGGTGCCCTCCGCGCCCCCGTCGGCGCAGGTCGCCCAGGTGCGCTGACGGGCGGAGCGGTGCGCTCTCCGGCACGCTGGTCCGATGAGTGTGTGGCAGCTCGTCGCCGTGGGCCTGGTCATGCTGCTGGGGCTGGTGGGGGTCCTGCTGCCGGGCGTGCCGGGCCAGGCGATCGTCTGGGCCGCGGTGCTGTGGTGGGCGCTCACGGACATGACCCCGACGGCCTGGGGTGTCCTGATCGGCTCAACGGCCCTGATGCTGTTGAACCAGGCCCTCAAGCCGCTGCTGCCGCGCCGCCCCGGTGAGTCGGGCGCACCCCGCCGGACGGTGATGATCGGCGGGGTCGCGGGGATCGTGGGGTTCTTCGTGCTGCCCGTGGTGGGCGGGATCGCCGGGTTCGTGGGGGCGATCTACGGGGTGGAGCGGCTGCGGCTGGGCGGGCGCGGGGCGGGGTGGACGTCCGTGCGCTCGGTGATGCGGGCGACGGGCTACGCGACACTGGTGGAGCTGTTCGCCTGCCTGCTGGTGGCGGGGGCCTGGCTGGGCTCGCTGCTCTGGTGGTGACCGTGCCCGGCGCGCGGACCCGCCTCCCGTACGGCGGTCTCCCGATGACGTACGGCGTACGAGCGCCACGGCCGCCACCGCTCGGCCCCCGGCGTCCCGTACGGATCCACGTCCGGGTCCCCGAGCGCCCGCATCCGGATCAGCGCGGCGGTCTGCCGGTCCACCCCGGGCAGGGTGGCCAGCACCCGTTCCGCCTCCGCCCGGTCGGCCCCGGCGTCCAGCCGCAGCTGCCCGTCGGCGAGGGCGGCGGCCAGGGGCTCCAGGGCGGGGTCGGGGACGGCACCGGCCAGCACGCCCGGCTCGGGGAACACATGCGTGAGTTCGCCGCACGGCACGTCGAGCACCTTCCCGTACCGCTCGACCAGCGCCTCGGCCCGCTCCCGCCCCACCAGCGCCCGTACGGCCTCCTCCTCCGGGTCCGCCGCCCCCGGCGAGCGCACCCCGGGGCGGGCGGCGACCAGCGGGGCGAGCCGGGGGTCGGCGGCCAGGGCCTCGTCGACGGCGTACGGATCGGCGTCGAGGTCGAAGAGGCGCCGCAGCCGCTGTACGGCGGTGGTCAGGTCGCGCAGATCGGTGAGGTGGATGCGGGCGTCCAGCCACGGTCCGGGGGACGCCTCGTCGACGGCGACGATCCCGGTGCCGTAGGGCAGCCGCAGCGTACGCCGGTAGGTGCGGCGCCCCGGCGGGCCGGTCAGCTCCTCGACCCGGGCCACGGCCCCCTCCCCCAACAGGTCGAAGACGGCACCGGCGGCGTACGGGCCCCGATGGGCGAGCCGCAGCGGGACCCCGGCGCGCAGCCCCGTGGCCCGGCCGCCGCCGAGACCCGTCCCGGCCTCCGCGCGCAGGGCGCTGGGGGTGCGGGCGTAGATGCGGCGGATGGTGTCGTTGAACTGCCGCACACTGGCGAACCCGGCCGCGAAGGCGATCTGGGTGACCGGCAGGTCGGTGGTCTGGAGGAGCACCCGGGCGGTGTGGGCGCGCTGGGCGCGGGCGAGCGCGACGGGTCCGGCGCCCAGCTCGGCGTTGAGCTGGCGCTGGACCTGCCGGGCGCTGTAGCCGAGCCGTCCGGCCAGCCCGGGGACGCCTTCCCGGTCGACCACGCCGTCACCGATGAGCCGCATGGCCCGGCCGACGACGTCGGCGCGGACGTTCCACTCGGCCGAGCCGGGCACGGCGTCGGGGCGGCACCGGCGGCAGGCCCGGAAGCCGCCCGCCTGAGCGGCCGCCGCCGTCGGGTAGAAGCGCACGTTGGCGCGTCGGGGGGTGACGGCGGGGCAGCTCGGCCGGCAGTAGATGCCCGTGGTCACGACGGCGAAGAAGAAGGCCCCGTCGAACCGTGCGTCGCGGCTGCTCACCGCCTCGTACCTGCTTTGATCGTCCATCACACCCTCCAGTGTGCGGCAGCCGCCGCTGCCGCACTCGCGGTTTTCGGACGTGGAGCAGGACGGCCCCCGGGGCCCCGCTACCGCATGCGCCCGCCGCGTTTCGCCTGCCCGGCCGCACGTCCCGCGGCACCCTTGCGCTTCCAGTCCTTGAGGAGCTCCGAGCGCACCCGGGCGTCCGTCTTCGCGACGATCCGCTGGTTCTCGCGCAGCAGTTTGCGGTAGCTCTCCAGCCGCCGGTCGGGCAGCGAACCGTCCTCCAGCGCGCCGAGCACGGCGCACCCGGGCTCGCTGCGGTGGGCGCAGTCGTGGAACCGGCAGCGGGCCGCCAGCTCCTCGATCTCCGAGAACAGCTCGCCGACCCCGGTACCGGCGTCGTAGAGGCCGACCCCGCGCAGCCCGGGGGTGTCGATGAGGACGCCCCCCTGCGGCATGACGAGCAGGTTGCGGGTCGTGGTGGTGTGCCGGCCCTTGCCGTCGACCTCCCGGGCGGCCCGCACCTCCATCACGTCCCGGCCGAGCAGGGTGTTGGCGAGGGTGGACTTGCCCGCCCCGGAGATGCCGAGCAGCACGCTCGTACCGCCGGAGACGAGCTCGCCGAACACATCGAGCCCTTCCCCGGTGGTGGAGCTGACGGGCAGCACCTGGACACCGGGCGCGACGGCCTCGACGTCCTGGACGAGGTGGGACAGGGTGACCGCGTCGGGCACCAGGTCGGCCTTGGTGAGCAGCACGACCGGCTCCGGCCGGTGGGCCCCGGCGCCGTGGCCGTCGGCCAGCAGGGCGGCCCCGTCGGAGCTGGACAGGGCCAGGGCGAGGAAGCGCTCGATCCGCCCGAGGTCCAGCTCGACGGCGAGCGAGACGCAGATGGCGATGTGGTCGATGTTGGTGGCGAGCACCTGCCCCTCGGACCGCTCGGACGAGGTCGAGCGGACGAAGGCGGTACGGCGCGGCAGCAGCGTACGGACGAACCGCGGGTCGCCGTCCGCGTCGATCGCCGCCCAGTCGCCGGTGCAGACGATCCGCATCGGGTCGCGCGGCACCACGAACGCGGTGTCGGCCCGGACCGGGCCGTCGGGGGTGATCACATCGCAGCGGCCGCGGTCGACGCGCAGCACCCGCCCCGGGACGAGGCCCTGGTCGGCGTAGGGGGAGAAGGCGGCCGCCCAGCCGTCGTCCCAGCCGTACGGAGACAGCGGGTGCGAAGAGGACGGAACCGGCAGAGAGGAGGACGGAGCCGGAAGGAACGAGAAAGACAAGGGAAACCCTTCACAGGGTGGCCCCGGCACCGCGCTCTCGGCGCGGAAGGGAAGTGACGTACGTGGCGTACGTGAAGAGGGTCAGCCGGTGGCCACAGGGGTGGGGACGATGCTCTCCTGGTTGTGGGCAGTGCCCATCGCAACGACAGTCATCAATGTCCTCACCTCCTGGTCCCTCGAACGGTTCGCCGAATGTCGACGCGGCTCACCTTAGCCCCGCCCCTCCCGGCGGCGTCAACGGGATTTCCGGCTCCCGTCCCGATCCCCCTCATCTCCCTCGTTCGGGTGATACGCGTGCATAACGACCGGTCCGGGGCCATTAGGGTGCCGGTCATGACGACACCTCAGACCTCCACCGGCACCTTCTCCCCTGCCCAGTTGGGCACCCAGATCCTGATCGGCTGGAGCAGTCGGCAGCCCGACGCCGACCAGGACACCGCCTATCTGCTCTCCTACTCCCTGGGGGACGGGCAGGACGGCCCGGAGGCCGGCCGCGAGGCGCTGAGGATCGCGCTGGAGCGGGCGGGCCTCCAGGTCGGCGGCCCGATCCAGGACGCGGCCGAGGCCCCCGGCATCCAGGCGAAACTCCTCGTCCAGGCGGGCCAGGCGGTGCTGACGATGCCCCACCTCAAGGCGCAGTACCCCGCCCCCCAGGAGTGGCTGGCGGCCGCTCTGGGACAGGGTCAGGTGTACGGGATGTTCGCCACCGCCCCGTGGCCGGAGGCCGTTCCGGGGCAGCCGGTCAGCGAGGACCAGTTGCGGGCGTTCGCGGCGAACGAGGAGGTCGTCCGTACCGCCGCCCACTGCCTGCTTCCGGTCCGCTCCCTCGGCTGACCAGCCCACTTCCCTCCCCCGGTCACCGGGGCATGGCGATGCCCACCACCCCCGTGGAGTGGTGGGCATCGCCATGTGCCGCACACCGGCGCCACAACGCGGGCGGGCGGCCCGGGGAGAGGACCCCGGGCCGCCCGCGCTCGATGCGTGTCAAGCCGTGACGCGTCAGTTGTTGCCGACGCCGTTGCCCGAGAGGACCGGGATGTCGTCCAGGATGTGCGACAGCGGCTCGTCGCCCTTGGCCTGGGTCGAGTTGTCGGTGCACTGCTGGTTCTGCGGGTTGGACAGGACGTTGATGTCCTGGACCGTGATCGGCACCAGGCCGACGAGCGAGCCGACGTTGACCTTGGCGGGCAGGCCGACGCAGAGCTTGTTCAGGGTGCCCTGGACGAGCTGGTTCTGCGGGCTCCAGTCACCCTTGGTGGTGGCGTTGCCGATCTCCGACTCGGCACCGTTGCCGTTGACGGTGGTGGTGCCACCGTCGTTGCCGATCGCCATGGCCGTGGGAGCCGCGACCGCGGACAGGCCGAGCAGGGACACGGCCACTGCGGCGCCGGCCATCATCTTCTTCATCAACTTCACCTTTCGGAGCGTCCCGTTGTGGAACGTACTGATCAACTGCCCTCGGGCCCGATCGGTTGCGCAGCACCACTCAAATGGGTTCGTTCCGGCGCAAGGTCGACGCCACTGCCCAGTTCCCCCACGGGTTCAGCCCCCGAGGGGCTCCTCCGGCGCGCGTGCCGCCGGTACGAAGGTGCCGGGGCCGCGGGGGCCGGGTTCCTGGTGCGGGCGTTCGGGCTGGGAGGGTTCGGACGGCGACGGTTCGGGCAGCGGGTGTTCGCGCCCGGCCGCCCGCCACTCGGCGACGAGCCGGTCGTAGATCGGGGTGCCGCCGCCGGGTGCGGGCCGCGGCTCTCTGTTCTGCGAGGTCTGACTGTCGTACGGATCCATGCCGAGGCCCTACCCGGCCGGGCGCCGCCCGTCAGCCGGGGCTACGGCATCCGGCCCAACCGGATACCCCGGCGGAAGGCACCGGGACACGGCGAAGGGCCGGCCCGCACGGACCGGCCCCCACGTACTGCCGGAACTCAGTTGTTGCCGACGCCGTTGCCCGAGAGGATCGGGATGTCGCTCAGGAGGTGCGACAGCGCCTCGTCGCCCTTCGTCTGGGTCGAGTTCTCGGTGCACTGCTGGTTCTGCGGCGACGACAGGACGTTGATGTCCTGGACCGAGATCGGCACGACGCCGACGAGGGAGCCGAGGTTCCCCTTGAGCGGCAGCGCGATGCAGGGCTTGTTGAGCGAGCCCTGGATCAGCGCGAACTGCGGGGACCAGTCGCCGTAGGTGGCGGAGTTGCCGTACGACTGCGAGGCGCCGTTGCCGTTGACGGTCGTGGTGCCGCCGTCGTTGGCGATCGCCATGGCGGCGGGGGCGGTGGCGGCGGAGACGCCGACGACCGAGGCGGCGACGGCCGCGGAGGCCATGATCTTCTTCAGCATGGGAGACCCTTCCGGGGAGTGGTGCGGATACGGATGCGGAGCGGTGAAGGGACCGGCGGAACGGCTCGTGCCGCGGCGGTCAGCGCCCGAGGGGAATGCCGCCGAGCAGCGGGGCGGCGCCCTCGGCCGCACCGGTCGCCTGACCCGCCAGCTTGCCCACCGTGCCGTCCTTGGAGACCGTCTCGGCGGTCTCGGCCACCGTGTCCACCAGGGGGTCGACGACCTGCGGGGCGCTGGCCATCACCTGGTTGAGGCCACTGTCGAGGCTGAAGTTGGGGGCCGTGGGGGTCGTGGCCGCGAAGGCGGGAGCGGCCGTTCCGAGGGCGGCCACGGAACCGACGACAAAGGCGGCGGTCTTCGCGTACTTCACTTTCTGGTTCCCTTCTACGCGGCGTCGGCCTCGGTCACGTTTCCGTGCCGCACACAAGCCTTCTTTGCCTGTGACTTCTGCCGCTTTCCTCTGGGTTAACGATCAGGCCGCGGACGGGAAACTGCGCCCGCGGGAATTTCTCGGCCATCGACGAAACGGCCCGGCGGACAAAGCGGAGGCCCCGGACGGGCGTCGCCGTCCGGGGCCGACCGATTCCGGGCGCGAGCCCGGCCGGCCACCTGCCTACTGGTTGATGCAGGTGTTGCCGAAGGCCGGGTTCAGCAGGCCGATCACGTTGACGGTGTTGCCGCAGAGGTTGATCGGGATGTGCACCGGGACCTGCACGATGTTGCCGGACAGCACGCCCGGGGAGCCCGCGGCGATGGCCTCGGCGCCCGAGTCGGCCATGGCCGGCGCGGCGACGCCCATCGCCATGAGCGTTCCGGCGGCGACGGCGGCAACCTTGGTGTACTTCACTTTTCTTGTCCCTTTCCTCGGCGGAGTCCGGTGCGGTCACGACGGTCGTGTCCGCCCGAGCCAGGTCCTGATCGCTCGGGACTCCGGCGCTGTCCTACGTAACGATGAACGTCCGGGATCGAAACTGTCGGACGAGCGGATTCCCGGATATCCGCCCGAATGCCGCAACGCGCGGCGGTTTTCACAGCGGTGGACGCGGGCGGCGGACCGGTGACCGCGTCCACGGGCAGACGAGGGCCCGGGCCGTTCGGTGGAGGAACGCCGACGGCCCGGGCCCGAGCAGGGCGGCCGCCGATCAGCCGTTGCCGGTGCCGTTACCGGAGAGGATCGGGATGTCGTTGAGGATGTGCGACAGCGCCTCGTCGCCCTTGGCCTGGGTGGAGTTCTCGGTGCACTGCTGGTTCTGCGGCGAGGACAGGACGTTGATGTCCTGGACCGTGATCGGCACCAGGCCGACCAGCGAACCGAGGTTGGCCTTGGCGGGCAGCGCGATGCAGGGCTTGTTGAGCGAGCCCTGGATCAGCGCGAACTGCGGGCTCCAGTCGCCGTGGGTCTCGGAGTTCCCGTACGACTGCGAAGCGCCGTTGCCGTTGACCGTCGTGGTGCCGCCGTCGTTGGCGATCGCCATGGCCTGCGTCGAGCCGAGCCCGAGGATGGAGGCGGCGACGGCGCCCGTAGCCAGAACCTTCTTGATCACGATTAACCCTTCTCGTACCGGTCGCCCCGTGGCGGGGCCTCCTGATCAACTCGGCGTCGGGCGCTTGGTTCCGTGCATTCACCCGAATGCCGGGCACGGAGGGCGCGGAGCGCCGGAGCGCGGGCCGGTCCGCGCCCGCGCCCGCGCCCGCGCCCGCCCGCACCCATAACGCCCCCTAGCCGCCCCTCTGTTCGGACGACCATCTGTTCGTGAAGGAATTGCGGACACGTCGTCGAGGGTGCTCGCCCGAACGGGTTGAAGGGGTCCGGAGCGGCTCCCTCCGCGCAGCCTTCGCGGCGGCGTTCCGGAAGAGGTCAACACCTCGCGTGCAAAGGAAAGTTGGAGATGAATCGTTTTCCTCCAGCAGCGGGGAGGCACAGGCGGTGCGCACCCAATCCACCCGTTCGGGTGATGACACAATTTGCACGCCCCTCCGAGTTTCCCGCACGTCCTTCGATCGTTAGGGCAATCGTCCAGCGCGCATGTGTAACGGCTTTCACCATGGCTTCCCGCGGTGATCCGGGCGTCGGCCACAGCAGCGGCACCGCCCGACGGCTCCGCGCGCGAAGCACCCACGCGAATGTCCTCGCGAATGTCCTAAGGAAGGGCAAGTAATGCGACAGGCCTTGAACAAGAGCATGATCGTCATGGCGGCCGCGTCGGGCCTCCTGGCCGCGACCGGCGGCGCCGCCCACGCCGACGCGTCGGCCGAGGGCGCTGCCGTCGGCTCGCCGGGGGTCGGTTCGGGCAATGCCGTACAGGTTCCGGTGCACGTCCCGGTCAACGCGTGCGGCAACACCGTCAATGTGATCGCCCTGTTGAACCCCGCGTTCGGCAACTCCTGCGCGAACGTGAGTTCCAGCGGCCAGGACGACGACTACGGACACGGCGGCGGCCAGAACCGCACGGGCGGTTCCAGCGCCGAGGGTGCGGCGGTCGGCTCCCCCGGAGTGCTCTCCGGCAACCTGGTGCAGGCCCCGGTCCACGTCCCGGTGAACGTGTGCGGCAACACCGTGAATGTCGTCGGTGCACTCAACCCGGTCTTCGGCAACAAGTGCGAGAACGTCAGCGGCCCGAAGGACGAGCACCCGCCGACCGAGCCTCCGGTCGAAGAGCCTCCGGTCGAGGAGCCGCCCACCGAGGAACCCCCGACCGAGGAGCCCCCCACCGAGGAGCCGCCCACCGAGGAGCCGCCCACCGAGGAACCCCCGACCGAGGAGCCCCCGACCGAGGAGCCGCCCACCGAGGAGCCCCCGAACGAGGAGCCCCCGACCGAGCAGCCGCCCACCGAGCAGCCCCCGACCGAGCAGCCGCCCACCGAGCAGCCCCCGGTGGACGAGCCGCCGGCCGAGCAGCCGCCGACCGACACCCCCGGGTCGGAGACCCCTGGGCCCAACACCCCGGGTACGCACACCCCCGGCTCCGAGACCCCGGGTCTGGCCGACACCGGTGCGGCCGGTCTCGGCCTGGCAGCAGGCGCCAGCGCCGCACTGCTGCTCGGCGGGACGGTGCTGATGCGCCGCACCCGTGACGCGCGGGACTGATACCCGACCGCCGCAGAAACGAGGTCCGGCCGGACAGCGGGGACTGTCCGGCCGGACCTTTCGCACGCCCGGGAGCGTCCAGGACCGCCCGGGACCTCAGGGAACTCCGGGCGGGGGGTGGGGACAGGGCACGCGGGCCGGGGGCGATCGGCGGGACGCCGCCCCCTAAGGGCTGTACGGCGAAGGAAGTTCGACGAAGAGCCTAGGACCTGATCCGCTCGAAGACCGCGGCGAGGGCCTGGCCGCCGCCGATGCACATCGTCTCCAGACCGTAGCGGCCCTCGCGGCGTTGGAGTTCGCGGGTGAGCGTGGCGAGGATGCGGGCTCCGGTGGCGCCGACCGGGTGGCCGAGCGAGATGCCCGATCCGTTGACGTTGATCCGCTGCTCGTGGTCCTTCTCCCCGAGGCCCAACTCCCGCGTGCAGGCGAGGACCTGGGCGGCGAACGCCTCGTTCAGCTCGATCAGGTCCAGGTCGGTGAGGGCGAGGCCGGCCCGGTCGAGCGCCGTGCGGGTGGCGGCGACGGGGGCGATGCCCATGGTGGCGGCGGGGACCCCGGCACGGGCGCAGGAGACGAGGCGGACGAGCGGAGTGAGGCCGAGGCGTTCGGCCGTCCCGGCGCTGGTGACCAGGCAGGCGGCGGCCGCGTCGTTCTGGCCGCTGGCGTTGCCGGCCGTGACGGTGGCCTCCGGGTCGGTCTTCGCCATCACCGGGCGGAGGGCGGCGAGTTGCTCGGCGGTGGTGTCGGGGCGGGGGTGTTCGTCGGCGGTGACGGTGGTCTCGCCCTTGCGGGTGCGTACGGTGACGGGGACGGTCTCCGCCGCGTACCGGCCCTCGGCGGTGGCGGTGGCCGCCCGCCGCTGCGAGCGCAGGGCCAGGGCGTCCTGGTCGGCGCGGCTGATCCCGTACTCCCGGCGCAGGTTCTCCGCCGTCTCGATCATGCCGCCGGGGACGGGGTGGTGGCGGCCGCCCGCCGTGACCCGGGCGCGGGCGAGCGAGTCGTGGAGCTGGAGGCCCGGGCCCTTGATGCCCCAGCGCCCGTCGTGGGTGTAGTAGGGCGCGGCGCTCATGACGTCGACGCCGCCGGCGATCACGACCTCGCTGAACCCGGCCCGGATCTGCATGGCCGCGTCCAGGACCGCCTGGAGCCCGGAGCCGCAGCGACGGTCGATCTGGGTGCCGGTGACCGTGGTGGGGAGTCCCGCGTCCAGCGCTGCGACCCGGCCGATGGCGGGGGCCTCGCCGGAGGGGTAGGCGTGGCCGAGGATGACCTCGTCGACCCGGTCGGGGTCGATGCCCGTACGCGCGACGACCTGGGCGATGACGTGTGCGGCGAGCGAGGCGGGGGCCTGCTGCGCGAACACTCCGCCGAAGCGGCCGATGGGGGTGCGCAGCGGTTCGCAGATGACGACTTCGAGCGGCACGGCGGGGCCTTCCTCGGGGCGGCGGGCGGGTGGCATGGGCGCATTGCGGCGGAATGACCTTCGCACTACGTCACTGAGTCGGTCCAATATCGAATGCGTACGGTATTGAGATGCCGCCCGTCTCAATCGCGGGGACGCGCGGGGGTCGGCAGGGCTTCCCCGGCCACGGCGAGGACCGCGCGCAGGGCTGCGGAGGGGTTGTCGGGGCGCCAGGCGAGGGCGGCGCTCAGGCGGATGGGCGGACCGGCGACCGGGCGGTAGACCAGGCCGTTCTGCTGAATGTGCTGGACGGAGGTGACCGTGAGGGTGACACCGACCCCGGCGGCGACGAGGGCGAGGATCGTGTACGAGTCGGGGGCCTCCTGGACCACGCGCGGAGTGAACCCGGCGCTCTCGCAGGCCTCGGTCATGGCGTCGCGGACGGTGGAGCCGGAGTTGGCGGGGAAGGAGACGAACGGCTCCCCCGCGAGGACGTCCAGCGGTACGGAGACGCGGCGGGCGAGCGGGTGGTCGGAGGGCAGGGCACAGATCAGCTCCTCCTGGTCGATCACCCGGTGGGCGACGCCGGGCCGGGTCACCGGCAGCCGGACGAAGCCGAGGTCGAGGGAGCCGTCCGCGACCCGGGAGAGCGCGGTGTTGGCGTACGTCTGGCCGGTCATGACGAGTTCGAGTCCGGGGTGGGCGGCGCGCACGGCCCGGGTGAGCCGGGGCAGCGTCTCGTGGCTGGAGGCCCCGGCGAAGCCGATGGTGACCCGGCCGTACTCCCCCTTCCCCGCCGATCTGGCCGCTCGTACGGCGGTGTCGAGGTCGTCCAGGACGGCCCGTACGGGGTCGAGGAAGGACTCCCCCGCGCTGGTGAGCCGGACCGAGCGGGTGTTGCGGTGGAAGAGCTGGACGCCGAGTTCCCGTTCCAGCTGGCGGATCTGCTGGCTCAGGGGCGGCTGGGCCATCTGGAGCCGTTTGGCGGCCCGGCCGAAGTGCAGTTCCTCGGCCACGGCGAGGAAGGCGTTCAGGTGGCGCAGTTCCATGAGGACCCCCTCGCGTCATTGATATGCCCTGCGTCTTGATCCGACCTTAATTCGGTATTGGACACCCATCAATGGGGCTGAGACCGTGGGGTCGGCGTATGCCGACGATGGCGTTTGCGGGCGGTGAGGAGAACCGTGGACCGGACGGCCGACAAGGTCATGTCGATGAGGGAGGCCGTCGCCGTCACTTCGCCCTACCCGGCCGCCGACGGGACCGCCGAGGAGATCTACGCCGGACCGCCCGTCCACCCGGACGTGACGATCATCCGCGCCCAGCGCGCCGACCGCCGGGGGAACACCCGGATCGGGGGTCTCACGGGCGTTCAGGCCGAGGCGGTCCACGCGGCGGAGAAGGCGGTCGTGGGGGTGGAGGAGCCGGTGGCGGACGAGGTGGTCCGCGCGGACCCGAACCGCGCGGTCGTCCCGGCCCACGCGGCCGACGCGGTGGCCGTCCGCCCGCGCCGCGCACAGCCCGGGACGGCGTCGGTGACCAACCGCGGCTGGTCGCCGTGCACCCCGGAGTGAGCGTCGAGCAGGTGCGGGCCGCGACCGGCCGGGAGCTGAAGGCGGACGGCACGCATCCGACGGTGGACCCGCCGCCGGATGCGGAGCTGCGGCTGCTGCGCGACGATGTCGACCCGCACCGCGTCTACCTCCGCTGACCCCTGTCGTCCCCTCCCCTTCCCGCTGTCCGCTTTCCCTGTCCACTTCCCTGTTCACTTCCGCCGAAAGGGCCCCAACTGCCATGCGTATCAGGATCGTCGGAGCCGGGGCCATGGGCCGCGGCATCGCCCAGTGGGCGGCCAGCGCGGGACACACCGTGGAGCTGGGGGACGTACGGGCCGAAGCGGTGGAGGAGGCCGTGGGGTTCGTCGCCTCGATGCTGGAGCGGGCGGTGGCCAAGGGCCGGATGTCCGCGGCCGACCGGGACGCGTCCCTGGCGCGGCTGGTGCCGCTGGCCGACCCCTGGGCGGCCGGGCCGGACGTGGAGCTGGTCGTCGAGGCCGTGCGGGAGGATCTGGAGACCAAGGCCGAGGTGTTCGGGAAGTTGGAACGGGCGCTGCCCCCCTCCGCCGTCTTCGCGACCAACACCTCCTCCCTGTCGGTGACCCGGATCGCGGCGACCCTCCAGGACCCTTCGCGCCTGGCCGGGCTGCACTTCTTCAACCCGGTGCCGCTGATGCGGGTCGTGGAGGTGGTGCCGGGCGCGGCCACCCGCCCGGAGATCCCGGCCGCGCTGACCGAGCTGGTGGAGGGGTGCGGGCACCGGGCGGTGACCGTGGCCGACACTCCCGGCTTCCTGGTCAACCACGCGGGGCGCGGTCTGGTGACGGAGGCGCTGGCGCTGGTGGAGGAGTCGGTGGCGGACCCCGCCGGCATCGACCGGATCGCGCGGGACGTGCTGGGGCTGCGGATGGGCCCGTTCGAGCTGATGGACCTGACCGGGCTGGATGTCACGGCCGCGGTGATCGACTCGATCTGGCAGGGCTTCCGGTACGAGGACCGGCTCCGCCCCTCGTACCTCACACCGAACCGGGTGGTGGCCGGGCTGCACGGCCGCAAGACCGGGCAGGGGTGGTACGCGTACGGGGAAGGAGCCGAGGGGCCCGCTCCGGAACCGGCGGTGACCGGGGACGGGGAGCGGCCGGTGTTCCTGGCCCCGAGCGGATCGGCGGAGACGGCTCCGTACGTGGACGCCCTCGCCGGTGCCCTGGAGGCGGCGGGGGTCCGGGTCGAGCGGGGCGGGGGGCCGTCCGCCGAGGCTCTGGTGCTGGTGCCGGTCTGGGGGACGACGGTGTCCGGGGCGGTCCGGTCCGGCGGGCTGCCGCCGGGGCGGACCCTGGGCGTGGAGGTACTGCCCGCGGCCGGGCGGCGGCGGGTGCTCGCGGTGACGGCCGCCACCGATCCGTCGGCGGCCCGGGACGCGCGGGCGGTGCTGGCGCGTGCGGCGGGCGGCGAACCGCACGCCGTGACGGTGGTGCGGGACACGGCGGGCTCGGTCGCGCAGCGGCTGCTGTCGTCGATCGTGGCGGTGGGCGCCTCGATCGCGGAGCGGTCGCTCGCGACCCCCGCCGACATCGATCTCGCGGTGACGACCGGGCTCGGCTATCCGGCGGGACCGCTGGCGTGGGGCGAGCGGATCGGGGCTCCCCGACTGCTGGAGCTCCAGCGGGCCCTGCACGCGACGACGGGCGACCCGCGCCACCGGCCGACACGCTGGGTGACCGAGCGGGCGGACCTGGGGCTGGCGCTGACCGACCCGGGGACCGCGGTGGGCGCCTGCTGGGGGTGACCCCGGTCCGGACGACGGTGCCGGGACGGCTGGAGGGCCGTTCCTGGTGGCGCGGGGGCGTTCCTCGGGCATGCCCCACGCCGACGCGGGGTCAGAGCGGCGGGCGCCCGCAGTTGTCGCGGGGGGGCTCGGTGTCCTCGGCCGGTTCTCCACGCTCGGTGTGCTCGGCGCGCTCGGCCTGCTTGCCGTTCTCCCTGCCGCCCTTGCCCTCCTTGCCCTCCTTCGGCTCCTTCGGCTCCTTCGCTTCCCTGGGTTCCTTGGGTTCCTTCTCCCACTCCCAGGTCGACTGCAGCCGGGACTTGACGTCGTCCGGTGGCAGGAAGCGCGACCAGCGTTCCGGGAACTCCGAGGGCATGTACGCCGGACCGTCCTCCTCCTCGTCGTCCTCGTCGTCAGCCCCGACGGGGGCGGACGGGCGGGTACGGGCGACGAACTCGGCGGCCTGGGCGGCCCGGACGCGCTCGGTGGCCTCGCGGGCGGCGGCGGTGGCGAGCGAGGGCCACACCCGGTCGATGGCCGCGTTGACCGCCGCGCCGACAAGTACGGCGAAAGCGGAGATACCGATCCAGAGCAGGACGGCGATCGGTGCCGCCAAGGAGCCGTAGATCGTGGGGCCTTCGACCGTGTTGGTGAGGTAGATCCGGAGCAGGAAGCTGCCGAGCACCCACATCCCGAGCGCCACGAGCGCCCCCGGCACGTCCTCGATCCAGGGCGAGCGGACGGGAACGGAGACGTGGTAGAGCGTCGTGAGGAACGCGATCGTCAGCAGTATCACCACCGGCCAGTAGAGGACGGCGACGACCTCGGTGCCCCACGGCACCCACTCGACCACCCGGTCCGGACCGACGACGAGGAGCGGCAGCACCACCGCGCCCAGCAGCAGGGCGACGACGTACAGCAGGAAGGCGAGCAGCCGGGTCTTGACGATGCCGCGGTGGCCGTCGAGGCCGTACATGACGGTGATGGTGTCGATGAAGACGTTCACCGCGCGGGAGCCGGACCACAGGGCGATGGCGAAGCCGATGGAGATGATGTCGGGTCGGGTGCCGGTGGTGACGTCGGCCAGCAGCGGTTTGGCGAAGTCGTTGACGCCGCGCTCGGAGAGCACGGTCTGGGAGGCGGAGAGGATGTTGCGCTCGATGGAGGCGACCGTCTCCGTGGCCGTCCACTCGTCGACGTAACCGAGCAGCCCGATCAGACCGAGCAGCAGCGGGGGCAGGGACAGCAGGGTGAAGAAGGCCGCCTCGGCCGCCAGCCCGAGGATCCGGTACTCGATGCACGAGTTGACGGTGTCCTTGAGCAACTGCCACGCCATGCGCCGCTTCGAGACGTTGCGGTAGAGCACTCGGGCCCGGTGGAGCCGGCCCGGTTGCCGCTCGGGTGTTTCCTTTGCTGCCTGCACCTCCTTACCGTATCGGCATGGCAGCCACCACCCACACAGTGACCAATCAGGTTCCGCCGCTGGTCGGCTACGACGTCTTCGCCGCCGACCGGGCCCTCTCCGAGGCCGTCGATCGGCACATCGAGCCGGGCGTCCTGCCCGTGGCACGGGAGGAACTCGGGGTGCTCGGGCGGTCCGCGGGCTCCGTGCAGGCCCAGGAGTGGGGTGCGCAGGCGAACGGACATCCGCCCGTTCTGCGCACCCATGACCGCTATGGGAACCGGATCGACGAAGTGGAGTTCCATCCGGCCTGGCACCGGCTCCTGGGGCACGCGGTCGCCGCCGGGCTGACCGACGCCTGGGGCCGTCCGGCCGGTCATGTCCGGCGGGCGGCCGGGTTCCTGGTCTGGACGCAGGCCGAGGCCGGGCACGGCTGCCCGCTCTCGATGACGCACGCGGCGGTGCCCGCGCTGCGGACCGACCGGGTGCTGGCGGCCGAGTGGGAGCCCCGGCTGACCTCGTACGTCTACGAGGAGGGGCTGCGGCCGGCCCACGAGAAGGCCGGGGTGCTCTTCGGGATGGGCATGACGGAGAAGCAGGGCGGCACCGACGTACGGTCCAACACCACCCGGGCGGAGCCCGTCGCCGGGGAGGGCGAGTACCTGCTCACCGGGCACAAGTGGTTCTGTTCGGCGCCGATGTCGGACGGGTTCCTGGTGCTGGCGCAGGCGCCGGGCGGGCTGAGCTGCTTCCTCGTGCCGCGTGTGCTGCCCGACGGAACGCGGAACGCGTTCGCGATCCAGCGGCTCAAGGACAAGCTGGGCAACAAGTCGAACGCGTCCAGCGAGGTCGAGTTCGACGCGACCTGGGCCCGCCGGGTCGGTGAGGAGGGACGCGGGGTGCGCACCATCATCGAGATGGTGGCGGCCACCCGGCTGGACTGCGTGGTGGGTTCGGCGGCACTGATGCGGCAGGCGGTGGCGCAGGCGATCCACCACGCCACCTACCGCCGCGCGTTCGGCGGGCTGCTGATCGACAAGCCGCTGATGCGCAACGTGCTGGCCGATCTGGCGCTGGAGTCGGAGGCGGCGACGGTCCTGGCGATGCGGCTGGCGGCGGCGTACGACACGGACACCGAGGAGGAGCGAGCCTTCCTGCGGCTCGCGGTGCCCGCCGCGAAGTACTGGGTCACCAAGCGGTGCACGCCGGTCGTGGGCGAGGCGCTGGAGTGCCTGGGCGGCAACGGGTACGTGGAGGAGTCGGGGATGCCCCGGCTGCTGCGCGAGGCGCCGCTCAACTCGATCTGGGAGGGCTCGGGGAACGTCCAGGCGCTGGACGTGCTGCGGGCGCTCCAGCGGGAGCCGCGGGCGCTGGACGCGTTCCTGCGGGAGGTCGGCAAGGCGCGCGGGGCCGATCACCGGCTGGACGCGGCGATCAAGGACCTGCTGACGGAGCTGGCGGACCTGGAGGGGATCGAGGCGCGGGCGCGGCGGCTGGTGGAGCGGATGGCTCTGGTGCTCCAGGGGTCGCTGCTGGTGCGGTGGGCGCCGCCGGAGGTCTCCGACGCGTTCTGCGCTTCGCGGTTGGGCGGGGACTGGGGCACGGCGTTCGGGACGCTGCCGCACAGTCTGGATCTGGCCTCGGTGGTGACCCGGGGCCGGCCGGTCGCGGAGTAGGCGCCGACCCGGGGAAGCGACGGAGGGTGGTGCTGCGCCGACACGGCACCACCCTCCATGCTTGAACCGCGCCGCTCGCCGGGCACGGGCCCGGCGTACGGCACGCCGCCACTCTCGTACGTTCTGGTGGGGCATCGCCAGAGTTGCAAAGGGTTGCAACCATTGTGTGGACTGCGCAGCGGTTCCGTCCGGGCAGCGGCAGGATGGGGCCGGAGAGTGTGGAGTGCCGCGGGGGGAAACAGGTGGGGGCCATGAGTCATACGGGTTCTGCCGGGGTGGTGCGGGTGGTCGGCCAGGAGGCGGACCGCGCGACCCGGCTGCTCCACCGGGCCAGGGAAGCCCGGCTGGCGGGCGAGCGTACCGCCGTCGCGCCACGGGCGGAGATCGACGCCTCCTGGAACCGGGTGGTGCGCAGCGGCATCGACCCCGAGCAGTCGCCGGAGAGCGAGCTGCTGCGGGCGGAGGAGATCGAGCACCGGCGGCACAGCACGGCGCTCGGTGAGGTGATGCCGGTGCTGCGGGCAGGACTCGCCTCCATCGCGGACGCCGCGCAGCAGATCATGGTGGTGACCGACGCGGAGGGCCGGGTGCTGTGGCGCCAGGGCAACAGTGCGGTGATGCACCGGGCCCATGACATCTGCCTGGAGGAGGGGGCGGCCTGGGCGGAGGCGGCGACGGGGACGAACGCGATCGGTACGGCGCTGGCCGCCCGCGCGCCGATCCAGGTCCACTCGGCCGAGCACTTCATCCGGGCCCTGCACAACTGGACGTGTGCGGCGGCCCCGGTCCGTGATCCGCGCGACGGGCGGCTGGTGGGGATCGTCGACATCAGCGGTCCGGCCACCACCTTCCACCCGGCGACCCTCGCCCTGGTGGACTCGGTGGCGCGGCTCGCGGAGGCCGAGATCCGCACCCGGCACCTGGGGGCGATCGAGCGGCTGCGGGCGGTGGCGGCGCCGATCCTGTGCCGACTGGGGGGCAGGGCGCTGGCGGTTGACTCGCACGGGTGGCTGGCGGCGGTGACGGGGATGCCGCCGGTGGACCGGCTGCCGCTGCCGAAGTCGCTGCGGCCGGGCCGGGTGTGGCTGCCCTCGCTCGGCATGTGCCGGGTGGAGCCGCTGCCGGGGGGCTGGCTGGTGCAGGTGACGGACGGGGCGGCGGAGGGGGCGCCGCGCCGGGTGGTACTGGACCTGAGCCGGCCTCGGGCGCTGGCCGTGCATCTGGTGGGGCCGCTGGGGACCTCGACGCAGCGGCTCTCGCCGCGCCACGCGGAGCTGCTGTTCGCGCTGGCGGTGCACCGGGAGGGGCGTACGGCCTCCGAGCTGGCGCAGGACATCTTCGGGGACCGGACGCGGACGGTGACCGTACGGGCCGAGGTCTCCCGGCTCCGGCGCCATCTGGCGGAGGTGCTGGCCCACCGCCCCTACCGCTTCGGGGACGGGGTGGAGGTGGAGGTGGTGCACCCGGAGCACCCGGCCGACCTGCTGCCGCGCTCGAAGGCGCCGGTGGTGACGGGGGCGCGGCAGGGCGCCGCACCGGGGTGACCGGGGCATACCTGCTCGCGCGGGGCTCCTTGGCCCGACTGCACGCTCCGGGCCGACTGCGGGCTCCGGGTCGACGGCGGTCGGTGGGCGGGGGCTCCGTCCCGACGGGGGGCTCCGCCCCGACCGGGGGGCTCTGTCCCGACGGGGGCGGTGGGCGGGGGTGCTGTGCTCGCGGCGGCAGCGGCATGGTTGTCTGACCGGTATGAGCAACGCAGCGCAGCCCCCCGCATCCGACACCGGGACGACCACCGAGGCCACCGGCCGGGCCACCACCGAGGTCACCGTCTGGTCGCTGGAGCAGACCTCGCCCGCCGATCTGCGGCCCGCCGCCGTGCCGGAGGGTGATCTGCGGATCGTACGGTCCGAGGTGCCGCTGCCCGAGTTCAACCGCTTCCTCTACACCGCCGTGGGCGGCGACATCCGGTGGACCGACCGGCTCGGGATGACGTACGCACAGTGGCGCGAGGAGCTGGAGCGGCCCGGGGCCGAGACCTGGGTGGCGTACGCGAGCGGGACGCCGGCCGGGTACGTCCAGCTGGACCCGCAGGACGACGGTGCGGTCGAGATCCTGTACTTCGGGCTGATCCCGGCCTTCCGTGGACGGCGGATCGGCGGTCATCTGCTCTCGTACGGGGTGGCGCGGGCCTGGGACCTCGCGGAGCGGTGGCCGGACCGGCCGGCGACGAAGCGGGTCTGGCTGCACACCTGCTCCAAGGACGGCCCGTACGCGATGGACAACTACCTGCGCCGGGGCTTCCGGCTCTTCGCCACGAAGACCGAGGTGGAGCCGGATGTGGCGACCCCCGGACCGTGGCCGGGAGCGTACGGCGCCTGAGCCCGCCGCGAAAGCCGCTGCCGGGCCGTCACGGGGCCGGCGGCGGCCCCGCACAGGGGCGATTTGTCCCCATTGCCGTCGGCACGAGCTGTGACTGACACCACATCGTCTCGCTCTTCGAGACCATCTCGTCCACATCATGGACAGTGGTGGACTGGCCCGAGATCCGCGTGACACGCTTCCGTCATGTCTGGAACTGGAATTGCCTTGGTGAGTCGACGCCACGTCGACCTCTGCCGCATGTCCAGCGCCATCTGTCCGGCGGGCTGAGAGTCCCAGCGCCGCCGCACTCCTCTTACCTCTGAGACCGCCCCGCGCACCGCCGCGCCTTCGCGCGAGTGCGCTGCTCAGAGCCGCCCTCCTGCAGTCCCGAAGGACGTACCTGTCATGGCCGCTACCCCGGAACAGCCTGCGACCACCACGCCCCGCCGCAAGGCCGGACGCCACCGTGGCGAGGGACAGTGGGCCGTGGGCCACCACACCCCGCTCAACGGGAACGAGCAGTTCAAGAAGGACGACGACGGTCTCAACGTGCGGACGCGTATTGAGACGATCTACTCCAAGCGCGGCTTCGACTCCATCGACCCCAACGACCTGCGCGGACGCATGCGCTGGTGGGGGCTCTACACCCAGCGCAAGCCCGGTATCGACGGCGGCAAGACAGCCGTCCTGGAGCCGGAGGAGCTGGACGACAAGTACTTCATGCTCCGCGTGCGCATCGACGGCGGCCGGCTGACCACGCGGCAGCTGCGGGTGATCGGGGAGATCTCCCAGGAGTTCGCGCGCGGCACCGCCGACCTCACCGACCGGCAGAACGTGCAGTACCACTGGATCCGGATCGAGGACGTGCCGGAGATCTGGCGGCGGCTGGAGGAGGTCGGCCTCTCCACCACCGAGGCCTGCGGTGACACGCCCCGCGTGATCCTCGGTTCGCCGGTCGCGGGCATCGCGGAGAACGAGATCATCGACGGCACCCCCGCCATCGAGGAGATCCAGCGCCGGTTCATCGGCAACCCCGACTTCTCCAACCTGCCCCGCAAGTTCAAGTCGGCGGTCTCCGGCTCCCCGCACCTGGACGTGGCGCACGAGATCAACGACATCGCCTTCGTCGGGGTGAACCACCCCGAGCACGGCCCCGGCTTCGACCTCTGGGTCGGCGGCGGCCTCTCCACCAACCCCAAGCTCGGAGTGCGGCTCGGCGCCTGGGTGCCGCTGGAGGAGGTGCCCGACGTCTACGGCGGGGTCATCGGGATCTTCCGCGACTACGGCTACCGGCGGCTGCGGACCCGCGCCCGGCTGAAGTTCCTGGTCGCGGACTGGGGCGCGGAGAAGTTCCGCCAGGTCCTGGAGGACGAGTACCTCCAGCGCAAGCTGGTCGACGGCCCGGCGCCCGAGCAGCCCGCCCAGACCTGGCGCGACCACCTGGGCGTGCACCGGCAGAAGGACGGCCGCTTCTACGTCGGCTTCGCCGCACGGGTGGGCCGGGTCGACGGCACCACGCTCACCAAGATCGCGGAGGTGGCCGAGGAGCACGGCTCCGGCCGGGTACGGACCACCGCCGAGCAGAAGATGATCGTGCTGGACGTCGCCGAGGACCAGGTGGACTCCCTGGTCTCCGCGCTGGAGGCGCTCGACCTCAAGGTCACGCCCTCCCCGTTCCGGCGCGGCACGATGGCCTGCACCGGCATCGAGTTCTGCAAGCTGGCGATCGTCGAGACGAAGGCGCGCGGCGCCTCCCTCATCGATGAACTGGAGCGCCGCATCCCGGAGTTCGACGAGCCGATCACCATCAACATCAACGGCTGCCCGAACGCCTGTGCCCGGATCCAGGTCGCGGACATCGGCCTCAAGGGCCAGCTGATGCTGGACAGGGAGGGCAACCAGGTCGAGGGCTACCAGGTGCACCTGGGCGGGGCGCTCGGCCTGGACGCCGGGTTCGGCCGCAAGGTCCGCGGCCTGAAGGTCACCTCGGCCGAGCTGCCGGACTACGTCGAGCGGGTGCTCGGCAAGTTCCAGGAGGAGCGCGAGGAGGGCGAGCGCTTCGCCACCTGGGCGGCGCGCGCCAGTGCGGAGTCGCTGTCATGAGCGAGCGAGCCGCCCCGTTCCACTGCCCGTACTGCGGTGACGAGGACCTGCGCCCCAACGAGAGCGGCCACGGGGCCTGGGAATGTGCCTCCTGCAACCGTGCGTTCCAGCTGAAGTTCCTGGGGCTGCTGGCCCGGGGGGTTCAGCGCAACGACGGTGAAGGGGAACGGATATGACGGATGCTCTGCTGAGCGGGGAGCTGACGGACCGGGAACTTCGGGAGCTGGCCGAGCGGGCGGGCCGGGAGCTGGAGGACGCCTCCGCGACCGAGATCCTGAAGTGGGCCGCCGACACCTTCGGCCCGCGCTTCTGCGTCACCTCCTCCATGGAGGACGCCGTGGTCGCGCATCTGGCCTCGCGGGTGATGCCCGGCGTGGACGTGGTCTTCCTGGACACCGGCTACCACTTCCCGGAGACCATCGGGACCCGGGACGCTGTGGACGCGGTGATGGACGTCAACGTCATCACGATCACGCCCCGGCAGACGGTGGCCGAGCAGGACGCGGAGCACGGCGAGAAGCTGCACGACCGCGACCCCGACCTGTGCTGCGCGCTGCGCAAGGTCAAGCCGTTGGAGGACGGCCTGACCGCGTACGCGGCATGGGCGACCGGGTTGCGCCGCGACGAGTCCCCCACCCGGGCGAACACCCCGGTGGTGGGCTGGGATGCCAAGCGCCGCAAGGTGAAGGTCTCCCCCATCGCCCCCTGGACCCAGGACGACGTGGACGCCTACGTTCTGGAGCACGGGGTGCTCACCAACCCGCTGCTGATGGACGGTTACGCCTCCGTCGGCTGCGCGCCCTGCACCCGCCGGGTGCTGGAGGGCGAGGACGCACGGGCCGGCCGCTGGGCCGGACGGGGCAAGACCGAATGCGGGCTGCACGGGTGATGACGACTGATCAGGAGAGTTCGATGAGCGTGACGGAGACGGGAGCCACCATCTGGCTGACCGGTCTGCCGAGCGCGGGCAAGACCACCATCGCGTACGAGCTGGCCGGCCGGCTGCGCACCGAGGGCCACAAGGTGGAGGTGCTCGACGGCGACGAGATCCGGGAGTTCCTCTCCGCGGGGCTCGGCTTCTCCCGTGAGGACCGGCACACCAACGTGGCCCGGATCGGCTTCGTCGCCGAACTCCTCGCCGCCAACGGCGTGAAGGTGCTCGTCCCCGTCATCGCCCCGTTCGCCGACAGCCGCGAGGCCGTCCGCAAGCGGCACGCCGCCGAGTCCACCACCTATCTGGAGGTGCATGTCGCGACGCCCGTCGAGGTGTGCTCCGTACGCGATGTGAAGGGGCTGTACGCCAAGCAGGCGGCGGGCGAGATCAGTGGTCTCACCGGGGTCGACGACCCCTACGAGGCACCGGAATCGCCCGACCTGCGGATCGAGTCGCACCAGCAGACCGTGCAGGAGTCAGCGGCGGCGCTCCACGCGCTGCTCACCGAGAGGGGCCTGGCGTGAGTGCCGTCACCACCACCGTGTCCGAGGACACCGCGAACCCGTACGCGCTCAGCCATCTGGACTCCCTGGAGTCGGAGGCGGTCCACATCCTGCGTGAGGTGGCGGGGGAGTTCGAGCGGCCGGTGATCCTGTTCTCCGGCGGCAAGGACTCCATCGTGATGCTGCACCTGGCGCTCAAGGCGTTCGCGCCCGCGCCGGTGCCGTTCTCGCTGCTGCACGTGGACACCGGGCACAACTTCCCCGAGGTCCTGGAGTACCGCGACCGTACGGTGAAGAAGCACGGGCTGCGGCTCCATGTCGCCTCGGTGCAGGAGTACATCGACGCCGGGAAGCTCCGCGAGCGCCCCGACGGCACCCGCAACCCGCTCCAGACCGTGCCGCTCACCGAGGCGATCCAGCAGCACCGCTTCGACGCGGTGTTCGGCGGCGGGCGGCGCGACGAGGAGAAGGCCCGGGCCAAGGAGCGGGTGTTCTCGCTGCGGGACGAGTTCTCCCAGTGGGACCCGCGCCGCCAGCGCCCCGAACTGTGGCAGCTCTACAACGGGCGGCACGCTCCGGGCGAGCACGTGCGGGTCTTCCCGATCTCCAACTGGACCGAGCTGGACGTCTGGCAGTACATCGAGCGCGAGGGGATCGAACTGCCGCAGATCTACTTCGCCCACGAGCGCGAGGTCTTCTCCCGCAACGGCATGTGGCTCACGGCCGGCGGCTGGGGCGGTCCCAAGGAGCACGAGCCCGTCCAGACCCGGATGGTGCGCTACCGCACGGTCGGGGACATGTCCTGCACCGGGGCCGTCGACTCCGACGCCACCACGCTGCACGCCGTGATCACCGAGATCGCCGCCTCCCGGCTCACCGAGCGGGGAGCGACCCGCGCCGACGACAAGATGTCCGAGGCCGCGATGGAAGACCGCAAGCGCGAGGGGTACTTCTAAATGACCACCACAGCCGAGCAGTCGAGCGCCACCACCCTGCTGCGCTTCGCCACCGCCGGGTCCGTCGACGACGGCAAGTCCACCCTCGTGGGCCGTCTGCTGCACGACTCCAAGTCGGTCCTCACCGACCAGCTGGAAGCCGTCGAGCAGGCTTCGCTGAGCCGCGGCCAGGAGGCCCCGGACCTGGCGCTTCTCACCGACGGGCTGCGGGCCGAGCGCGAGCAGGGCATCACCATCGATGTCGCCTACCGCTACTTCGCCACCGCCCGCCGCCGGTTCATCCTCGCCGACACCCCCGGGCATGTGCAGTACACCCGGAACATGGTCACCGGCGCCTCCACCGCCGAGCTGGCCGTGGTCCTGGTCGACGCCCGCAACGGGGTCGTCGAGCAGACCCGCCGCCACGCCGCCGTCGCCGCCCTGCTCCGCGTCCCGCACGTGGTGCTGGCTGTCAACAAGATGGACCTGGTCGACTACGCGGAGCCCGTGTTCGCCTCCATTGCAGAGGAGTTCACCGCGTACGCCGCCTCGCTCGGCGTCCCGGAGATCACCGCGATCCCCATCTCGGCGCTGGCCGGGGACAACGTGGTGGAGCCCTCCGCGCACATGGACTGGTACGGCGGGCCGACCGTCCTGGAACACCTGGAGACCGTCCCGGTCAGCCACGACCTCACCGCCTGCCACGCACGCTTCCCCGTCCAGTACGTCATCCGCCCCCAGACCGCCGAGCACCCCGACTACCGCGGATACGCCGGCCAGATCGCAGCCGGGGTCTTCCGGGTCGGCGAGGCCGTCTCCGTACTCCCCTCGGGGCGTACGACCACGATCACCGGCATCGACGCGCTCGGCGAGAGCGTCGACATCGCCTGGGCACCGCAGTCGGTGACGCTCCGGCTGGCCGACGACATCGACATCTCGCGCGGCGACCTCATCGCCCCGGCCACCGACATGCCGCCGGTGACCAAGGACGTCGAGGCGACCGTCTGCCATGTGGCCGACCAGCCGCTCTCGGTGGGCCAGCGGGTGCTGCTCAAGCACACCACCCGCACGGTCAAGGCGATCGTCAAGGACATCCCCTCCCGGCTGACCCTGGACGACCTCTCCCAGCACCCGGCCCCCGGTCAGCTGGTCGCCAACGACATCGGACGGGTCGTCGTGCGGACCGCCGAACCCCTCGCGCTCGACACGTACGCCGACTCCCGGCGCACCGGTTCGTTCCTGCTGATCGACCCGGCCGACGGGACGACGCTCAGCGCCGGCATGGCGGGCACCGCGTTCGCCGCGGCCGCCGAGCCGGTCGTGGCCGCCGACGACGCCGCATGGGACTTCTGATGGGCGACGACTTCTTCTCCACCTTCGCGAAGGAGGGCGGCCGGGTGGGCAGCGGCGCACTCGGAAGCGGCGAGGGAGGCGTGGGGCGATGTGCGTGATGACGTACGCGTACCGCTCGCGCGCCCTGAACCCGCAGCACCCGTACCGCCGAAGACCTGCCGACCTCCCGGCCGCGCCCCCCTGACCAGCAGCGGGACGCGAGCACCGGGCCGACGAGAGGACAGCCCCCGTGCCTGCCCCCCGTTCCACCGTTCGCCGCTCCACGGCCGCCGTCGCGGCCCTGTCGCTTCTCGCGCTGGCCGCCACCGCCTGTGGCTACGGTTCCCAGAGGGTCGACGACGGCGCAGGGAGAGCGAATGTCCCCGACGGCGGGAAGAAGCTCTCCGCCGACACCGTGAAGATCGGCTACTTCCCCAACCTGACGCACGCCACCGCCCTGGTCGGTATCCAGGAAGGCACCATCCAGAAGGAACTGGGCGGCACCAAGGTCGAGTCCACCACCTTCAACGCGGGTCCGTCCGAGATCGAGGCGCTCAACGCCGGGTCGATCGACATCGGCTTCATCGGCCCCTCCCCCGCCATCAACGCCTACGTCAAGTCCCAGGGCAAAGGACTGCGGATCGTGGCGGGTTCGGCCTCCGGCGGCGTGAAGCTGGTCGTCGACCCGAAGAAGATCAAGACGTTGGACGACCTCAAGGGCAAGCGGATCGCGACCCCGCAGATCGGCAACACCCAGGACGTGGCCTTCCTCAACTGGATCTCCGAGAAGGGGTGGAAGGTCGACCCGCAGAGCGGCAAGGGCGACCTCTCCGTCGTCCGCTCGGACAACAAGGTGACGCCCGGCGCCTACACGTCCGGTTCGCTGGACGGAGCGTGGGTTCCCGAGCCGACCGCGTCCAAGCTGGTCTCCGAGGGCGCCAAGGTGCTGCTCGACGAGAAGGACCTGTGGCCGGACAGGAAGTTCGTGATCACGCACATCATCGTGTCGCAGAAGTTCCTGGACCAGCACCCCGATGTCGTCGAGGCCGTGATCAGGGGTTCGGTCGCCACCAACAAATGGATCAAGGAGAACCCGGCGGAGGCCAAGGCCTCCGCCAACAGGGCGCTGGAGAAGCTGAGCGGCAAGCCGCTGCCCAAGGAGATCCTCGACCCGGCGTGGGAGTCCATCGAGACCACCGACGACCCGCTGGCCACCACTCTCAAGGCGCAGGCGGAGTTCTCGGTCAGGGCCGGTCTGCTGAAGGACGCGGACCTCAAGGGCATCTACGACCTGGGTCCGCTGAACCAGATCCTCAAGGCCGACGGCCGGCCCGAGGTCGCCGACGCCGGTCTCGGCGTCAAGTAACCCACCCGTACCGGACCCAGGATTCCCAGGAGGTGACGACCATGGCGACCACCACCCTCACCAAGGCCGAGGACCGTACGACGGTCGAGCACGCCGCCCGTCTCTCGCACGTCTCGAAGTCCTTCGCCGGACCCACGGGGCGGCAGCTCGTGCTGGACGACATCTCGCTCGCTGTCGCTCCGGGTGAGTTCGTCACCCTCCTGGGAGCCTCCGGGTGCGGTAAGTCGACGCTGCTCAATCTGGTGGCCGGGCTCGACCGCCCGTCCGCGGGAACCATCGAGACCCCCGGCGGGCGTCCGGCACTGATGTTCCAGGAGCACGCCCTCTTCCCGTGGCTCACCGCGGGCAAGAACATCGAACTGGCCCTGCGGCTGCGCGGGGTGCCGAAGTCGGGGCGGCGCACCGAGGCCGAGCGGCTGCTCGAACTCGTCCGGCTCGGCGGCGCTTACGGCAAGCGGGTGCACGAACTCTCCGGCGGTATGCGGCAACGGGTGGCGATGGCCCGCGCGCTCGCCCAGGACAGCCAACTGCTCCTGATGGACGAGCCGTTCGCGGCCCTGGACGCCATCACCCGTGATGTGCTGCACGACGAGCTGACCCGGATCTGGCGCGAGACGAGCACCTCGGTCCTCTTCGTCACGCACAACGTGCGCGAGGCCGTGCGGCTCGCGCAGCGCGTCGTGCTGCTCTCGTCCCGGCCGGGCCGGATCGCCCGGGAGTGGACGGTCGACATCGAGCAGCCGCGCCGCATCGAGGACACCGCCGTGGCGGAGCTGTCCGTCGAGATCACCGAAGAACTGCGTGGGGAGATCCGCCGACATGGCCAGCACTGACATCACGTCCGACCGGAAGCGGCCGGGCGGACCGGGCTCCCCCGCCGGCGCCAAACCCGACGACATCGCCGGCCTGGAGGCCGGTCTCGACGCCCTGGACGCCGTGCAGATCCGCCGCACCCCGGTCCGCGAGGTCCTCAAGGCCAAGGTCCTGCCGCCCCTCGTGGCGGTGGCACTGGTGCTGATCGTCTGGGAGCTGCTGGTCCGGGCCGAGGTCACCGAGGTCTACAAGCTGCCGCCGCCCTCCGCGGTCTGGGACAGCGCCCGGGAGATGTGGCTCAAGGGCACACTCCTGGAGGTCGTCTGGACCAGCGTCTCGCGCGGTCTGCTCGGCTTCCTCCTGGCGGTGGCCATCGGTACGCCACTGGGGCTGCTGGTCGCCCGGGTGAAGCTGGTCCGGGCGGCGATCGGGCCGATCCTGTCCGGGCTCCAGTCCCTGCCGTCGGTCGCGTGGGTGGCCCCGGCGGTCATCTGGCTCGGGCTGAACGACAGCATGATGTTCGCGGTGATCCTGCTGGGCGCGGTGCCCTCGATCGCCAACGGGCTGGTCTCGGGCGTGGACCAGGTGCCGCCGCTGTTCCTGCGGGCGGGCCGTACGCTGGGTGCCACCGGCGTCCGGGGGACCTGGCACATCGTGCTCCCGGCCGCGCTGCCCGGCTATCTAGCCGGGCTCAAGCAGGGCTGGGCGTTCTCCTGGCGCTCGCTGATGGCCGCCGAGATCATCGCCTCCTCCCCTGAACTGGGGCTGGGACTCGGGCAGTTGCTGGAGAACGGCCGCAGCAACTTCGACATGCCCGGGGTCTTCCTCTCGATCCTGCTCATCCTGTTCGTCGGCATCGCGATCGACCTGCTGATCTTCAGTCCGCTGGAGCGGTGGGTGCTGCGCAGCCGCGGCCTCCTCGTCAAGAACTGAGTCGCACCATGTCCCACCCGGCCCTCCTCGTCATCGCCCACGGCAGCCGCGACCCGCGGCACGCCGCCACCGTGCACGCGCTCACCGAGCGGGTCCGGGCCGAGCGGCCGGGACTCCGGGTGGAGACGGCTTTCCTGGAGTTCAACGCGCCTTCCGTGCCCCGGGTGCTGGAGCGCCTGGCCGCCGAGGGGGCGGACGAGGTCGTCGCCCTGCCCCTCCTCCTCACCCGGGCGTTCCACGCCAAGACCGACATCCCCTCGGTCCTGCGCGAGGCCCGCGCCCGGCTGCCCCGCCTGCACATGCGCCAGGCCGACGTGCTCGGCCCGTCCCCGCTGCTCGACGCCGCCCTGGGACGGCGGCTGCGGGAGGCCGGGGTCCGTCCCGGCGACCTCCCCCGGACCGGGCTCGTCCTGGCCTCGGCGGGAACCACAGACCCGGAGGCGATCGCAGTGATCGCTGAAATCGCGCGGGAGCTGCGGCACACCGGTTGGTGCGCCGTGCGGCCTGCGTTCGCCTCCGCTGCCCTTCCCCGTACCGAGGACGCGGTACGGGCCCTGCGCGCCGAGGGAGTCGCCCGGGTGGCGGTGGCCCCGTACGTCATCGCCCCCGGCCGGCTCCCGGACCGCATAGCGGCGGGCGCGGAAGCCGCCGGGGCGGACGTACTGGCCGATGTCCTGGGCCCGGCCCCGGAGTTGGCACGACTGCTGCTGGACCGGTACGACGAGGCGCGGGTGCCGGTGGGGGCGTCGCTGTCGGCGTGAGGCCCCCGCACTCCGGTGGGCGTCAGTCGTAGGACAGCCCGCCCGTACGGCTGCGCTTGAGCTCGAAGAAGCCCTGGTGGTTGGCGAGCACCCGGAAGCTGTCGAAGAGCTCGGCCGCCTTCTCGCCGCGCGGGATCGCGTTCAGGACCGGGCCGAACCAGACCGTGCCGTCGACGTGCATCGTCGGGGTGCCGACGTACGCGTCCCGCTCCGGCTCCTTGCCCGCGTCGTGGCTGCGGGCCACGTCTTCGTCGTACGCCGTCGAGTGCGCGGCCTGCGCCAGCTCGGCGGGGAGCCCCGTCTCGGCGAGGGAGGCGGCGATCACCGCATCGAAGTCCTCCTCCTTGTGCTGGTGGATGCGGGTGCCGAAGGCGGTGTAGAGGTCCCGCAGAACCCCGTCGCCGTGGGCGGCGGCCGCGGCGACGGCGACCCGGACCGGGCCGATCGACTTGTCGACCAACTCGCGGTACCAGGGCGCCAGTTCGTTGCCCTCGTTGTGCAGGTACAGACTCATGGGGCGGAAGCGGAGGTCGACGTCGCGCAGCTGCTCCACCTCCAGCATCCAGCGGGAGGCGATCCAGGCGAACGGGCAGGCGGGGTCGAAGAAGAAGTCGACGGTCGTACGGTCGTGGGTGCTCATGACCGCGAGCCTAGACAGTGAGGGGCACGGGCCCTCGGGCCAATCGGAATCGGGTGTGATGGGCCATTGCCCACCCGTGCCCCCGGGTGACGCTGACCGAACGGCCGATCAGGCACGGTCGACGGGCAACGGGCCCCGTACCGACATCACTTCGCGAGATGGCGGTGGGCAGATATGCCGAGACGGCCGGGTCCCGGGCGGTGGGCGGGGCGCCGTGGCGGCGAGGCGTACGTGCGGCCCGTCAGGCGAGTGCCCTGCCCGGCTCGTCCGGGTCCGGGGTGTGGTGGCGGCCGACGGGGATCACCAGCGGGGTGCGGCTGACCGGGTCGGTGGTCACCTGGCAGCGCAGGCCGAAGACGTCCTCGACCGTTGCGGCGGTGATCACGTCGGCGGGGGCACCCTCCGCGACGATGCTGCCCTTCTTCATCGCGATGACGTGATCGGCGTACCGGCAGGCCTGGTTGAGGTCGTGCAGGACCATGACGATCGTGCGCCCCTCCCGGCGGTTGAGGTCCACGACGAGGTCGAGGACGTCGATCTGGTGGGCGAGGTCGAGGTACGTCGTCGGTTCGTCCAGCAGGAGGACCGGAGTGCCCTGGGCGACGGCCATGGCGATCCAGGCGCGCTGGCGCTGGCCGCCGGAGAGGGCGCTGCCGCGCTCCCCGATCCGCCCGGCGGTGCCTCCGGGCAGGGTGGCGGCGACCTCGTCGACGGCGGCGGCGTCCATGGCCGGGTGCGGGTCGGCTCCGGCGGGGGAGGCGGCCGTGACGTTGTCGAGGAGGGTGCCGTCGAAGAGTTGGGCGTCGTGCTCGGCCACCAGGAGCGTGGAGCGCAGGGCGGCGGGCGCGAGTTCGGTGAGGGGGGGGTGCCGTCGAGTTCGATGCGCCCCCGGTCGGGATCGCAGCGGCGGCCGAGGCAGCGGAGCAGCGTGTCCGCGTCGGCGGTGTCGGTGACGACGATGCCGACATGCTCGCCGGCCCGGACGGTCAGGTCGATCCCGTCGAGCCCGCCGTGCCCGATTCGGTGCAGGCGGAGTTCACCGGAGGCGGGAGTGGAGGCGTAGGCGGGATCGTCGGTCCCGGCAGCGGGGGCGTCAGGGCGGGCGGGCGGTCCGGCGGTATCGGCGCCCGGGCCGGATGCGCCACGCGGAGCAGCGCCGGGAACGGCTGGTTCCGCCGTGCCGCCCGCCGTACCGCCCGGAGCGGCCAGCACGTCCGCGATCCGGGCGGCGGACGCGCGGGCCTTGGCGAGTTCGGCGCCGACCCACGCCAGTACGGCGATCGGTCCGGGCAGGAAGAGGGCGAGGCCGACGGCGGAGACGAGGGCCCCAAGGCCGATGGAACCGCTGAGCACCAGCCGGCCGCCCACGAGGGCGACCAGCGCGATGAAGGCGCCGGTCAGGGTGAGCATCAGGCCGGTCTGGAGGGTGGCGGCGCGGGCGGCGCGCACGCTGGCCTCCAGGGACGCCTGGCTGGTCGCCCGGTAGCGGACGACGGCGGCGCGCTCGGCCCGGAGCCCCTTGAGCACCCGGACCCCGGCGACCGGATCGGCGGCGACCCCGGAGGCGTGGGCGGCGCGCTCCTGTTCTGCCTCGCTGCGGTGTTCCAGCGGGCGGGCGAGGAAGTGGCCCAACGCCATGAGGACCGGGGCGCCGACCAGGGCGAGGAGGCCGAGCGGGACGGAGGCCCGGAGCAGGAGGACCGCGCCCGCGACGACTCCGACGACGGCGGCGATGCCGAGGGTGAGCGCCATGTTGAGGGCTCCGACCCGCCGGGCGTCCTCGGTGGCCACGTTGACCAGGGCCCCGGGCGGCCGTCCCGCCTCGGCGCCGCCGTGCGGGGCGAGGACCCGGCGTACGACGTCGAGGCGCAGCCGGTGCGCGGCCTGCTCGGCGGCGCGCTCCCCGGCCCGGGCGCCGCGGAAGCCGTACGAGAGCATCGCGTAGACGACAGCGAGGACGACCAGCCACAGGGCCAGCGCGCCCCCGTCGGGCCGGACCACGGCCCGGTCGACGATGAGCCCGATGAGTACGGGCACGAGCGCTTCGCCGGTCTGGTGGGCGGCGCCCAGCAGCGAACCGACGACGACGTCCCGGCGCTGCCCTGCGACGGCACGGCGGATGACACCGCGCCCGGACGTGTCAGCCCCCACCCACCTGCTCCTCCTAGCGTGTACCGGACAGAGAGAAAGGGGCGATTCCCGGCTACCCACCTCCAGCCAAACTAAGGTAAGGCTAACCTGAATTCACCAAGGCCGGGACCCCCGGCCCCCTTGGATCTGCCGTCAGACTGCCGTCGTCGCCCCGAGGGCGACGGCGCGGCGTCCGGTGCTGGCGATCGCAAGGCGCCGGAATGGTCGTGCAGCGGAGCTACCAGGGCATCTCGGCAACGCCGAGAGCGCGCGTGCCGGATGTCGCGCGGCAGGCGGCAGGCGGCAGGCGGCAGGCGGCAGTGTGACGACAAGCCCCGGGGCGCCTCTCCACTCGGGCGGAGGCCCGGTCCCCCGCACATCGGGAGCAGCCCGGGCCTCCGCGCACCGGAGGCGGCTCAGGCCTCCGCGAACGGGTCGTCGGCGAACGGGGTCGCCTGGTGGAAGTAGAGGCGCCACCCCGCTTCGGTCAGCCGCCACAGGGAGCTGCGGTGGGAGCGGAGCCCCTTGGACTCGGTGTCGAAGGTGAGGTGCACCAGGTCCGAGCAGAGCTCCACGCCCTGCATCCGGGAGGCGGTGAGCGGGCCGGGGCGCGGGGCGTCCTCGGCGGTGAGCGCCTCGATGATCGTCTCGCGGTCCCAGAGCCGACCGCTGGCGCCGACCTCCCGGAACTCCGGGTGCAGCAGGGCGGCCAGGAGGTCCACGGAGGCGCGTACCACCGGGTCCAGCAGGCGGAGTTCACCTTCGATGGCCGCGCCGACGGCGGGCGACGGCTCAGACACGGGTCATCTCCACGAGTTTCGCCACGGTGTTCCAGTTGCGGGTGGTGGCGGTGAGGCCCTGCGTCAGGCGGGGGCGCGCCAGCACCTCGGCCAGCTTGGAGCGGCCGAGTCCGTCGGGGGCGTACAGGTAGAGGCAGCGGTCACCTGGCTGGAACGACTCCGGCAGATAGGCCTGCGCGTCGAGTGCGGCGAAGCGGTCACCGTCCACGGGGCGGTCGAAGTAGGTGACGTGGAGCTGCTTGCCCTCCAGCTCGGCGGCCGGGTAGGGACAGGCCTCGGCGACGGCGGCGAGGTAGGTGCCGCTGCGGACGACACAGCCGACGGGGAAGCCGAACCGCTCGTGGACGGCCTGCTCCAGCTCGGCGGCGAGGACGCCCTCGTCCTCGGTCGCGCTGCTGAAGACGGCGTTGCCGCTCTGGAGGTGGGTGGCGATGTCGGCGTGCCCCAGTTCACCGAGGACGGCGCGCAGTTCGGGCATCGGGACCCGCTTGTGGCCGCTCACGTTGATGCCGCGCAGCAGCGCCGCGTACTTCGTCGTCATGGCCCCTCACACTAGAGCGATCCTCCGCCCGACGCGCAGCCGCCGCGCCCCGTGGGGGGAGGGCGCGGCGACGGCTGTACGCGAGGGGTGCGGCCGGACGGTGGCGGTGGGGCGCCACCGTCCGGCAGGGGGGGTACTACTCGACGATCTTGAGGAGCTTGTTCGCCGTGCCCTCGGTCGCGTTGGAGATGGCGTCCGGGGTGGCTCCCTCGGTCAGCGCGGTGGCGACCGCCTCCGGGGAGGCGTCCGGGTTGCCCGCCAGATAGACAGCGGCGGCGCCGACGACGTGCGGGGTCGCCATGGACGTGCCGGAGATGGTGTTGGTACCGGTGTCGCTGTCGTTCCAGGTCGACGTGATGTCCGAGCCCGGGGCGTAGATGTCCACGATGGAGCCGTAGTTGGAGAAGGACGACTGCTCGTCGGCCTTCGTGGACGAGGCGACGGTGATCGCCTCGGGCACACGGGCGGGCGAGACCCGTCCGGCGTCGCTGGACTCGTTGCCCGCGGCCACGCCGAAGGTGACACCCGCGGCGATGGCCTTCTGGACGGCCGCGTCGAGGGCCGGGTCGGCGCCGCCGCCGAGGCTCATGTTGGCGACGGACGGACCGGACGCGTTGGCGGCGACCCAGTCGATGCCGGCGATGACCTGCTCGGTGGTGCCCGAGCCGTTGTCGTCCAGGACGCGGACGGCGACGATCTTGGCCTTCTTGGCGACGCCGTGCGAGGCCCCGGCGATGGTGCCCGCCACGTGGGTACCGTGCCCGTTGCCGTCGTCGGCGTCGTCGTCGTTGTCCACGGCGTCGAAGCCGGAGGCGGCGCGCCCCTCGAAGTCCTCGTGGGTGACGCGGACCCCGGTGTCGATGACGTACGCGGTGACGCCATCGCCCGCGGTGTCGGGGTAGTTGTACGCGTTGTCGCCCGCGGTGTCGGTCTGGTCGACGCGGTCCAGACCCCACGACGGGGGGTTCTCCTGGGTGGCGTTGATGCTGAACTTCTTATTCTGCACCACCTTGGCGACGGCCGGGTCGGCGGCGAGGCGCTTGGCCTCGGTCTCCGAAAGGCCGCTGGCGGAGAAGCCGTTGATGCTGGAGGAGTAGTTGCGCTGGAGCTTGCCGCCGTACTCCTCGGCGAGCTTGGACTTGTCCGCCTTCTCGCTCAGCATGACGATGTAGCTGCCGGCGACGGCGGTCTCGGCGTCCGCGCCGTAGACCGTGCCCATGGGGGCCGGCGAGGCTCCGGCGAACGAGGTTCCGAACAGGGTGACTCCGGCTGCGGCTGCCACGGCGGTGATCGCGGCGGTCAGCTTGGTCCGGCGAGTGACGGTGCGCTGGTGCTTGGCCATGAAGAGGGGTCTCCTCGTCAATCTCTGTGGGGGGATTGACCTCCGGCCGGAAGTTCTCCGGGGGTTGACTCGAAACCCTGACCGATTGACGAGCACAGATCAAGACCCCCTTGCAGCTGTGACTTACTCAACAAGGTTGCGTAATAAGGAATCGGCCATGCCGGGGCACGGCGGGCAGCGAGCGGCGTCGCCCCGGCAACAGGGGCGGAACGACGGGTCGGCAGGAGAGCGCGTACTCAGGGAAACACCAGGTCACGGGCGGGTGCGAGGGGAGCCTCCCTCCGCGCACGGCCTGCGCGTTCGCCCGGAACCGGCACCGCCGGGCGCAGATGGGTATGCGTGAAGACCTGTGAACGTGCGTGAAGAAGTGCGCAAGAGGGGTGAAGTCCCCTGCCGGAGGTGTGGAGTCCCCCGGGGGATGCGTGCAGATGCAACGACTACGCGCTTCGCACATACGGACGCCCCGGCAGGGGCCACCACACTTCGCGGTGGCCCCTGCCGGGGCGGACAACGTCCGGATATCAGTCCGGTCGATCCGGTCAGCGGGGCGGCAGAGGCGATCGGCTCCGTGCGACGCGGCGGACCGACGCGCCGGTTCGGAGCACCGGTTCGGCGCGGCGGACCGCTGCGCCGGTTCGGCGTGCCGCCGTGTCGAACCGTCAGCGGGGCAGTTCGGCTTCGACGAGGTCGGCCGCCCGGGGCGTGCCGCCCTCCTTCGCCATCCGCTCACGCAGCCGCGCCGCCCGCTCGGCCACCTCCGGGTCGGCGGCCAGGGCTAGCACCGCCTCGCGCAGCGTCGTCGCGTCGGCCTCCTCCATCGGGACGTGCCGGGCCACACCGAGCGCCTGGAGCATGTCGGCGTTGGCGAACTGGTCGACGGCCTGCGGTACGGCCACCATCGGCGTCCCCGTGGCGAGCCCCTCCTGGCTGCCGCCCGCCCCGGCGTGGGTGATGAACGCGTCGGCCTGCTTCAATACCGCCAACTGCGGTACCCACGCGTGCACTTCCACATTCGCCGGCACGTCACCCAGCTCGGCGGGGTCGACATGCGCGCCGACCTGGAGCACCACGTGCCAGCCGGGCAGACCGCCGAAGGCCGCCACACACTCCCGGTAGAAGGCGGGCTGTTTGGTGAACGAGGATCCGAGCGAGACCAGGAGCACCTTCTCGGCCCCGGCCGGCCGCTCCCACTCCCCCTGGTCGGCCCGGTCGCCCTGACAGGCGCCGACGAAGGTGAACATCCCGCGGTCCACCCGGTCCGCGTTGGGCTGGAGCGCCTCGGGGATCAGGACGAGGCCACGGCGCGGGCGGGCCACGAAGTCGTCGATGGAGAGATGCCCCAGGCCGTTCTCGGTGAGCCAGCCCGCGAAGCGGTCGTAGTACGCCTTCCCGCGCTCGGTCTGCTTCAGCTCGGCGGTCATCGGCTCACCGACCTCCTTCTCGTACCCCTCCCAGGGCACGAGGTTGGGCCAGAGGGAGACGGCGGGGACGCCCCAGCGGTGGGCGAGGACGCGGGCGGGATAGGAGGTGATGTCGTGCAGGACGAGATCGGGTTCGTCCCCGTCGAAGGCGGCGGCGAGCTGCGGCAGCGCCTGCACGGCGTCGTCGAGGAACGGTTCGAGGTTGTCGATCAGCTCGGTGCCCCAGGCGTCCGGATCCTCCTCGGTCGGCAGGGTCGAGGTGTAGATCACCGGCTCGGCGCCGGTGGCGGCGATGTTCGCGGCGAACGAGGCGGGGATCGCGTAACTGACGCGGTGCCCGCGACTGACGAGCTCCCGGATGACGTCGAGGCTCGGGTTCACATGTCCGTGGGCGGCGATGGAGAACATGGCGATGTGGGCACGCGGTGATTCGGGCATGCGCTTCACCATAGACGAGACGAAACGTCTCGTCTAGTCTCATCCGCGCGCCGCCTCGCCCGTCACGCGGATGGACCGGCCCGGACCGCTCCTTGGCGCGACGGATGTCACGCACGCGTCCTCTTCACCACCTTGGTGGATTCCCTCCCGTTCTGGCCGCACTGATGCCTCCGTCATCGCACTGACGGGCCGCGGGTTGGTGGAGGTCGGCTGCGCGGATGCGAAAATCGCACCCATGGACGAGATGCGTGCGCGCGAGGTGCTGTCGGCAGCCAGTTTCCCCGGTACGGCGGAGCTGCTGGCGCTGGGCGAGAACGCGGTGTTCGCGGCCGACGGCCTGGTGGTGAAGGTCGGCCGGGACGCCACCGGCCACCCGGAGCTGGCGGCCCGCGCGGAGCGGGAGGTGGCGGTCGCCGAGTGGCTCGCGGCGTCGGGCGTCCCGGCGGTCCGGACCGCCGAGCCCGGGGTGCGCCGGGTCGAGGGCCACCCGGTGACGGTGTGGCACCGACTGCCCGCCCCTGTACGCCCCGCCGAACCGCGCGACCTGGCGCCTCTGCTCTCCCGGGTGCACGCGCTGTCGGCGCCGGCGGGCTTCACCCTCCCGCGCCGCGAGCTGCTCGGCGGAGTGGAGCGCTGGCTGACCCTGGCGGGCGACACGATCGACCCGGCCGACGCCGACTACCTCCGGGCCCGCCGCGACGGCTTCGCGGCCGCGGCCGCGGCCCTGACCCCGCACCTGCCTCCGGGCCCGATCCACGGCGACGCGCTCCCCCGCAACATCCACATCGGCCCCGGGGGCCCGGTCCTGGTCGACCTGGAGACCTTCTCCACGGACCTACGGGAACACGACCTGGTCGTCCTCGCCCTCTCCCGCGACCGCTACGGCCTGCCCGCCGCGGCCTACGACGCCTTCACCACCGCGTACGGCTGGGACGTCCGGGAGTGGGAGGGCTGCACGGTCCTCCGCGGCGCCCGCGAAACCGCCAGCTGCGCCTGGGTCGCCCAGCACGCCCCGACCAACCCGAAGGCGCTCACGGAGTTCCGCCGCCGGGTGACCTCGCTCCGCGACGGGGACGCGGAGGTGCGGTGGTATCCGTTCTGACCCCGCCCGCTCCCGGGCGGGGTCACCGCCCCCGGGGTATCACCGGCCAGGCCCGCTCCACCACCGCTTCCGGGTCGGCCGTGCGGCGGAGGTAGGCCTGGAGGGAGGCGGACTGTTCGGCGGCGGCGCGGACCTGGAGGGCGTGGAGTTCGGTGGGGGGCAGGGCGCTGACCGGGCGGTGGCGCTCGCCCATCCGCCGGACCACACGGACCGCCGCCACCGCGTCGGCCGTCGCGTCGTGGGCGTCGGAGAGGGTCACGCCGTAGTGCTCGCAGAGGGCCTGGAGGGCCCGTTTGCCCTTGCGGTACCTGTCGACGTGCTTGTCGATCACCAAGGGGTCGATGACGGGCGAGGGGGTGCCGCCGATGCGTTCGTCGACGGACGCCAGGCCGTACCTCGCACATTCGCGGTCCAGGAGCGAGAGGTCGTAGCGCGCGTTCATCACCACGAGCGGCACGCCGGAGCGCAGCACGTCGGCGACCGCGTGGGCGATCTCCTCGACCGCCGAGGCGGCACGGGCGCCGTGCCTGCGGGCGTGGTCGGTGGCGATGCCGTGGATCGCGGCGGCCTGCTCGGGTATCACCACCCCCGGGTCCAGCAGCCAGGTCCGCTGCTCGGCGACCGTGCCGTCAGGCTCCAGCCGGACCAGTGCGGCGGTGACGATCCGGTCGCTCTCGACGTCGGTCCCCGTCGTCTCCAGGTCGAAGCCGACCAGCGGTCCCTGATGCCAGCTCATCCCGATACCTCCTTCGTGGCGCTCCCCCGTGGTGCTCCCCCCGAGTGATGACCACCTTCGCATGCGCCACTGACAACCACGGGGACGGGTGGCGGGTGCCCTACGACACCGGGCGCGAGTCCGTCCAGACCGATTCGAACTCCTCGCGGTAGGTCTCGAAGAGGCCGCTCTCGCTGTCCTGTCCCGCCCGCACCACCGTCCGCCGCCCGCCGCCGCGCAGCACCAGCACCGGCGCCTCCATGCCCCGGGCCCGCCGCAGATAGGGCTGGACGACGCCCACCGCGTCCGCCCCGTCGCCGTCCACCAGGTACGCGGTGAAGCGCGGGGTCTCGTCGAAGACCTGGATCTCGAAGGCGCCGGGGTCGCGGAGCTTGGAGCGGACCCGTCGCATGTGGAGGATGTTCATCTCCACCGAGCGGCTCAGCTCGCCCTTCTTGAGGCCCAGTTCCCGCTCCCGCCGCTTCACGGCGCTGCTGGCCGGGTTGATGAAGAGCAGCCGGACCCGGCACCCCGACTCCGCCAGCCGGACCAGCCGGCGGCCGGAGAAGTTCTGGACGAGCAGGTTGAGGCCTATGCCGATGGCGTCCAGTCGGCGCGCGCCGCCGAACAGGTCCTCGGCCGGCAGCTGGCGCTGGAGCCGGACCCGGTCGGGGTGGACGGAGACCACGTCGGCGTACCGGTCCCCCACCAGCTCCTCCACCGCGTCGACCGGCAGCCGGTCGGCGGACGCCACCCCCGCCCCGCTGCCCAGGATGTCCAGCAGCCGGGCCGAAGCACGCTCCGCCTGGGCGAGCACCGCCTCGTTCAGCGCGCGGTTGCGGGAGACGACGTTACGGGCCACCTCCAGCTCGTCCAGGGCCAGCTCCACATCCCGCCGGTCGTCGAAGTACGGCTCGAAGCACGGCCAGTGCTGGACCATCAGCTCGCGCAGCTGCGGGAGGGTGAGGAAGCTGAGGACGTTGTCGTCGGCCGGGTCCAGCAGGTAGCCCTTGCGCCGTGAGACCTCGCGTACGGCGACGGCGCGCTGCACCCACTCCTGCCCGGCGGGCCCCGCGGCGGCCACCACCCAGTCCTCGCCGTGCACCGGCTCGTAGATCGGCCGGAGTACCGCGGCGACCACCGCACGCAACCGCTGTTCGACCAGATTCAGCCAGATATAGGCGCGCCCGGCCCGCTGTGCGCGGGTGCGTACCTCGCTCCAGGCCTCGGCGCCCCAGTCCAGCTCGGCGCCGATCTCCATGGGCTGCGCAAGGGACACCGCCCCGGGCGGCGCATCGGTCGATTCCCCCTCGTGACCTGCGTCACCTGGGGGTAGCTCGAACCCTCCCGAGCTCACCCGTCTACCGCCTTCCACTCCCCCACCCAACGATCAAGGAAGGGTACTCCGGGAGCGGGATCCGGTGCAGCCCGATGGCCGGGCCGGTTTCCCAACTCCCCTGTTTCAGCGGCCTGTTCTTTGCGGTGAGATCGGGTGGAGTGAGCTGATTCATAGCGATTGGCGAACCCGGTGAAGGCCGCATTCCGGACGCCCGCCGACCGAGCGCGTCCGCAATCGCGTCCGGGGCGGCACCCTGGTGCCCGAAGTTGACCGGTGTGGCCGGAGACGGGCGACAGGACTGGGCCGCACCGCGCGACGTACTAGGTACGCGCCCCCCTTTCGGGGAGTATTCGGGGGTAACCGTCAGGGGGTAACAGGCCGAGGAAGGCCGACACACCCGGATCAGAAATGGAAGAGTTCTGCCTATGCAGGTCTGGCCGGGACACGCTTACCCCCTCGGCGCCACGTACGACGGCGCCGGCACCAACTTCGCGGTCTTCTCCGAGGCCGCCCACCGGATCGAGTTGTGCCTGCTGCACGACGACGGTTCGGAGACGGCGGTGGAGCTGCGCGAGACCGACGCCTTCGTGCGCCACGCCTATCTGCCCGGGGTGATGCCCGGTCAGCGGTACGGCTTCCGGGTGCACGGGCCCTACGAGCCCCAGCGCGGGCAGCGGTGCAACTCCGCGAAGCTGCTGCTCGACCCGTACGCACGTGCGATCGCCGGGCAGATCGAGTGGGGCGAGGCGGTCTACGGGTATCCGTTCGGGCGGCCGGACGCCCGCAACGACCTCGACTCGGCGCCGCACACCATGACCTCGGTGGTGGTGAACCCCTACTTCGACTGGGGCGACGACCGGCGCCCCCGTACGGACTACCACCGGACGGTGATCTACGAGGCGCACGTCAAGGGCCTCACCATGCTCCACCCGGGGCTCCCGCCCGAACTGCGCGGTACGTACGCGGGGCTCGCCCACCCGGAGGTCATCGCCCACCTCACCGAACTGGGCGTCACCGCGATCGAGCTGATGCCCATCCACCAGTTCGTCCAGGACCACCGCCTGGTCGACATGGGGCTCGCCAACTACTGGGGCTACAACACCATCGGCTTCTTCGCCCCGCACAACGCCTACGCCTCCTGGGGCGAACGCGGCGAACAGGTGCTGGAGTTCAAGCAGGCGGTCAAGGCCCTGCACCAGGCGGGTATCGAGGTCATCCTCGACGTCGTCTACAACCACACCGCCGAGGGCAACCACCTCGGCCCCACGCTCTCCTTCCGCGGCCTGGACAACGCCTCGTACTACCGGCTGACCGACGACCAGCGGTACTACATGGACACCACGGGCACCGGGAACTCCCTGCTCATGCGGTCCCCGCACGTCCTCCAAATGATCATGGACTCACTGCGCTACTGGGTGACCGAGATGCATGTGGACGGCTTCCGCTTCGACCTGGCGGCGACGCTGGCCCGCCAGTTCCACGAGGTCGACCGGCTCTCCTCCTTCTTCGACCTGGTCCAGCAGGACCCGGTGGTCAGCCAGGTGAAGCTGATCGCCGAGCCGTGGGACGTGGGCGAGGGCGGCTACCAGGTGGGGAACTTCCCGCCGCTGTGGACCGAGTGGAACGGCAAGTACCGCGACACCGTCCGCGACCTGTGGCGGGGCGAGCCGCGCACCCTGGCGGAGTTCGCCGGGCGGCTGACGGGCTCCTCCGACCTCTACCAGGACGACGGGCGCCGCCCCCTCGCCTCCATCAACTTCACCACCTGCCACGACGGCTTCACCCTGCACGACATGGTCTCGTACAACGAGAAGCGGAACGACGCCAACGGCGAGGGCAACCGGGACGGCGAGAGCCACAACCGCTCCTGGAACTGCGGGGTGGAGGGCGAGACCGACGACCCGGAGGTCCTTGAGCTGCGGGGTCGGCAGATGCGGAACTTCATCGCCACGCTGATGCTCTCGCAGGGCGTGCCGATGCTGAGCCACGGGGACGAGTTCGCCCGTACGCAGAAGGGCAACAACAACGCCTACTGCCAGGACAACGAACTGTCCTGGATCCACTGGCCGGACCCGGAGGCCCCCGAGGACGAGGTCCGTCACAACCTCCTGGAATTCACCCGGGCCATGGTCTGGCTCCGCCGCGACCACCCGGTCTTCCGGCGCCGCCGCTTCTTCCACGGGCGGCCGGTGGAGGGCACCCACGACGAGCTGTCCGACATCGCCTGGTTCACCCCCGAGGGCGAGGAGATGACCCAGCAGGACTGGCAGGCGGCGCACGCCAGGGCGCTGACCGTCTTCCTCAACGGCCACGCCATCTCCGAGCCGGGGCCGCGCGGGGAGCGGATCTCTGACGACTCGTTCCTGCTGATGTTCAACGCGAGCGCCGGGACACTGGACTTCGCCGTCCCCGTAGGCCACGGGGAGCAGTGGCAGGTGGTCGTGGACACCGCGCGCGCGGAAGGGGTGCCTCCGGGGACCGGGCCGAAGGTGGCCGAGGGCGAACAGGTGACGATGATCGGCCGCAGCCTGACCGTGCTGAAACGGCCCGCCTGAAGCCCCGCCCACCGGAGGGGCCGGGGTTCGACGGCGGCCTGGCGAGGGCTCTGCGGAGGCTCGGCCGGGGTGACCGTTGCGTCCGGGGCGGGACAGGCCGCCCCGGACGGGGTACGTAGAGGGCCATGACGCCCACCGCCACGTACCGGCTTCAGCTCCAGCCCGACTTCCCCTTCCCGGCGGCCGAGAAGGCGGTGCCCTACCTGGCCGCGCTCGGTGTCTCCCATCTCCATCTCTCGCCCGTCCTGGAGGCGGTCCCCGGCTCCCGGCACGGCTACGACGTGGTCGACCACAGCCGCGTACGGGAGGAGCTGGGCGGTGAGGAGGGACTGCGGAGCCTCGCCGCCACCGCCCGGGAGCACGGGCTCGGGCTCGTCCTGGACATCGTGCCCAACCACATGGCCGCCGCCCCTCGCCACAACCGGCAGCTGCGGGAGGTGCTGCGCGAGGGCCGGACATCGCCGTACGCCCGCTGGTTCGACATCGACTGGGCGGCGGGCGGGGACCAGGTGCTGCTGCCGGTGCTGGCCGGTCCGCTGGGTGGTGAGCTGGACGCGTTCACCGTGGACGCCGACGCGGCGGTGCTGCGCTACGGCGAGCAGGAGTTCCCGCTGCGGGCGGGGACGGCACACCTTCCGCTGCCGGAGCTGCTGGACGCGCAGCACTACCGGCTCGCCTGGTGGCGCCTCGCCCGCACCGAACTGAACTACCGCCGCTTCTTCACCGTCTCCGAGCTGATCGGCGTCCGCGTCGAGCACCCCGAGGTCTTCGACGCCACCCACGCCAAGGTCCTCGAACTCCTCCGCGACGGCGTCCTGGACGGGCTGCGCATCGACCACCCGGACGGCCTGGCCGACCCGGCCGCGTATCTGCGGCGGCTCGACGAGGCCACCGGCGGCCGCTGGACGGTCGTCGAGAAGATCCTCACCGGCGACGAACACCTCCCGCCCGGCTGGGCAGTGGCCGGGACGACCGGCTACGACGCCCTGCACCGGATCGACGGGCTGTTCACCGACCCCTCGGGCGCGGCGGAGCTGCTCGGCCACTACCGGGAGTTCGCGGGCCCGCCCGGGGATCGCGGCGGCTACTGGAAGGCGACCGTCCGTCGCGCCGCCTACCGGGTCGCGACCCACGAGCTGGCCTCCGAGACCGCCTGGCTGACCCGCCTGGCGTCCTCCGTCTGCGCCGCCGACCCCGCCCTCCGCGACCACGCCCCCTGGGCGCTGCGCACGGCGATCCGGGAGCTGCTGGTCCGGATCCCGGTCTACCGCCCGTACGTCACGGCGGGCGTGGAGCCGGCCCGCATCGCGGAGGAGACCCTTCCGGACGATGCCGTGCGGGATGCGAAGGCGGTGTTCTCCGTGCCGGAGGAGGCGACCGCCGTCGATGCGGTACGGGATCTGGCGCTCGGGCGGCTGGGCGGCGGGGAGGAACAGGCGTCCTTCTGCGCCCGGTTCGCGCAGACGGCCTCCGCGCTGCACGCCAAGTCGGTGGAGGACACGGCGTTCTACCGCTACGTGCCGCTGATCTCGGCGACGGAGGTGGGCGGGGACCCCGGGCGACCGGCCGTGAGCCCGGCGGAGTTCCACGCCTTCGCCACCCGGATCGCCCGGGACTGGCCGGCGACAGGCACCGTCCTGACCACGCACGACACCAAGCGGAGCGCCGATGTGCGGGCCCGGATCGCGGTCCTGTCGGAGTGCCCGGACCGGTGGGCGGAGCTGGTGGGCGAGCTGGCAGAGGCCACGCCCGTCGCTCCCCCGGACCCGCAACTCGCCTGGCAGGCCTGGCAGTCGGCCTACGGCTGCGCGCCGCTGCCCGCCGAGGAGGTGGCCGCCCGGCTGGAGCCCGCGCTGCTCAAGGCGGTGCGGGAGGCAGGGCTCTTCACCAGCTGGACGGAACCGGACACGGCGTACGAGCGGGCGGTGACGGACTTCGTGGCGGCCGGGCCGGGCAGCGCTTCCGGTACGGCCCGGCGGCTGGTGACCGCGTTCGCCCGGTCGCTGGCCCCGCATGTACGGGCCAATGTGCTGGGGGCGGCGCTGGTGCAGCTGACGATGCCGGGGGTGCCGGACCTCTACCAGGGCACGGAGGGCGAGTACCTGGCACTGGTCGACCCGGACAACCGGCGCCCGTTCCGGCGGCCGGAGGGCCCGGAGGAGGAGAAGCATCTGGTGACGGGGGCGGCGCTGCGGCTGCGGCGGGAGCGGCCGGAGGTGTTCGGGGAGTCGGGGACGTATGTACCGCTGGCGGCGCGGGGTCCGGCGGCCGGGCATGTGGTGGCGTTCTCCCGGTCCGGCGAGGTGGCGGTGGCGGTGACCCGGCTCTCGCTGCGGCTGGCGGAGGACGGCGGATGGCGGGACACGGTGGTGGAGCTGCCGGACGGGGGGCCGTGGCGGGATGTGCTGGCCTTGGGGCCCGTACGGGAGTGGTCGGGGGGCGCGGTGGCGGCGGGCGAGCTGTTCGAGGAGCGGCCGGTGGCGCTGTTGCGGCGGGTGCGGGAGTGACGCCGGGTCAGCCCGTAGCCGCCCCGTCGGCGACTACGGGCCTGCTGCCCGGGCGGGAGAGAACCGGCCGCGAGCCGGGAGGGCTCCCGGGTCGGGAGGGCTCCCGGGTCGGGAGGGCGGGCCAGGTCGGGAGGGCGGGCCAGGTCGGGAGGGCGGGCGGGCGGCGGTAGAGCCGCCCGGATCGGAGGAACGGCAGTAGAGCCGCCCGGATCGGGAGGCCTGCCCGCGCTGGGAAGCCTGCCCGGGTCGGGGGGCCTGCCTCTGCCGGAAGGCCTGCCCGGGGCGGGCCGGCTGCCCGGATCGGGCGGGCTCAGGAGGGACGTACGAGCAGGGTCCTCGGCCCCCGGGTGAGCACCCCGCTCGACGTCGGACGGAAGCCCTCGGCCCAGCGGATGCGGGGCATCGCCGTCAGCAGGGCGCGCAGGCCGTGTTCGGCCTCCAGGCGGCCGAGCAGGGCGGCAGGGCAGTGGACCGGGCCGCTGAACAGCGGGTCGGCGTCGGCGCGCAGCGGGTCGAACCGGTCGGGGGCGGTGAACCGGGCCGGGTCGCGGCCCGCCGCGCCGATGAGGCAGGCGACGGCCTCTCCGGCGGGCAGCGTGCCGCCGCTGACCCGGACCTCGGTGCGGGTGCGGCGCAGCACGATCTGGACGGGCGGGTCGCGGCGGAGTGTCTCGGCCCAGGCCCGGCGGAGCAGCATCCCGGCCCCGCCGCCCGCCACGGCGGCGAGCAGGTCGGGGTCGTCCAGCATGTTGGCGAGGAACGAGGCGAGGGCCCGTTCGCGGAGCCCGGTGTGCCGGGCGCAGTCGTCGGCTCCGCCGCCGGGCCGGGGCGGGGCGCTCAGCTCCGAGTAGGAGAGCCCGGCGGCGACGGAGTCGGCCCCGGCGGGCAGCCAGCGGCAGAACTCCCCGACCAGGTCCGCCCGGTCGCGCCCGGCTATGCGCCGGGCCAGGACGTAGGCGGCGCGCTCGACGGCGGCGGCGATGGCGGAATCCACTGGGTCGGGGGCCGCTTCGCCCTCGGGCGGTTGGCACGGGGGCAGCGGGGTGCAGACCAGGCTCCCCCGGCAGAGCCCCAGCGGCGCCGGGACCCGGCCGCGCGGGGCGCCGTCGTGCGGGTAGCCGGTGAAGCGGGGGTCGGTGAGGGCCAGGACCACGTCGTCGTACCGGCTGAGCAGCCAGGCACCGAGGCCCGGATCGTGGCCGAGCGGGAAGTCTGTGCGGAGGATCCGGTAGAGGCGCAGGCGGTACGGGTCGGTCGAGGCACCCGGTTCGAGGAGCCCAGGGTGCCCGCCCGCGAGCCGGTGCGGGCGGCGGGCGGCGGGCAGGGCCTCGGAGCGGTCGGCCGGCATCCCTCGTCGCCCCCTGCGGTCGTGGCGTCGCCTGTCGACGCATCTGCCCTCAGTGGACCTCCCCCGGGGGCGCGCCGCAGTCTGCGTACACCCGTTCGGGTGAGGGCGTGCCGGGGCGGAAGAGGAGTACACGACCGGGGCGCGGGCCCGGGAGGCCGGGGCACGGCGTGGTGGTCACCAGCCTGCCTCTCATCGCCGTCGCCGTCGCCGTCGCCGGGGGCAGGGGCAGGGTGCACGGCGCGGCGGCCTGGTGGAGGGGGTGGTCCAGCGGGCGGGCCGGGTGCGGGGCGTCCGTCTGGTCGGCCCGGACGTCCCGGAGGCGATCGCCGAGAGCCGGGGCACCAGGAGCACCGGTGCCGGAAGGGCCAATGAGGCGTGAGAGGTCCGGACGCGGTCAGGCGGGCGGGCGCGGCGCGGGGGCGGTGAGGCGGAAACTCATCCGGCCGAAGCTCACCTGGTCGCCGTCGCGCACCGGGATCGAGCCGACGAGCCGCTGGCCGTTGACGCAGGTGCCGTTGGTGGAGCCGAGGTCGCGCAGGACCCAGTGGCCGTGCTGCACGGTCAGCTCGGCGTGCAGCCGGGAGACCGTCTCGTGGTTGAGGCGCAGCCCGTTGCCCGGGTCACGGCCGATGAGCAGCGGGTACGGGCTCGGCGTGGGGAGCAGCAGCTTCGGGAGCCGCTCGGTCTGCCAGGCGCGGCGCATCCGTCCCGGAAAGGCGGATATCCCGCCGACCGCTCGGACCAGACTCTGCGAGAAGCGGCTGCCGGAGTCCAGGTCCGAGGTGAGGGCGGCCAACTCCTCGGGGCGGCGCGCGGCGAGGGCCAGCTCCATGCGTCGCATGAAGGTGTCGTGGGAGAGCTTGCCCTGCGCGGCACCTTCTCTAAGCACGCCGAGGACACGGTCGCGCTGGGCGTCCGACAGCCGCGCGGGATACGTGTGGAACTCGGGGGACGACGTCACATGGTCGATTGTCGGTCCGAGGGGGCCGAGGTGTCCAGAAGGGTCCCTCTTCCCGTCCGTTGCGACCTGCGCCGGGGCGGTCCGGCCCGCCGGTTGGCGCGTACCCGGGGGGCGGACGGCGGCCTGGGCTTCAGCCGTTCCGGGGCGCCGCCACGTCCTTGGCCAGCCACTCCAACCGCAGCCGCTGCTCGGCCGGGATCGTCGCGTCCTCGCCGCGCGGGCCCACGTTCAGCAGCAGGTTCCCGCCGTCGGCCGCCGTGGAGCGGACCAATGAGGTGAGGGCCTCGCGGCCGATGAAGGCGTCGGGCGGGGAGTTGCGGTTGTAGCCGAAGCTGTGGTCGATGCCCCGGGTGATCTCGTACGGGTCAAGGCCGGTGTAGCGGGCGTACTCCGGCGTGCGGAAGTCGAAGGCGGGGGGCCTGCGCGGGACGAACCCCTCCCCCTGGGCCACCGTGCGCCGGTCCCACCAGTTGTAGAGGGACCGGGCGCCCGGGAGGCGGAGGGCCCGCCAGTGCGGGGCGTACGGCAGCAGGCGGTCGTTGACGACGCCGTGGGGGACGGTGAAGCGGTAGTAGTCGGTGAGGGAGCGGATCTCGGCGGCGGAGGCCGGCCAGGCGATGTCGTTCCAGAGGATGTCGGGGCGGTAGCGGCGGATGAGCTCGCGCAGCTGCGCGTCGGCGTAGGCGGGGTAGCTGCCGCGCGGGACGGCGGAGAAGAGGTCGGCGGCGGTGCCGATGGGCCGGTCGTCGAAGGTCCAGTCGAGCCCGCCGGAGTAGTAGACGCCGAACCGCAGGCCCTCGGCCCGTACGGCTTCGGCGAACTCTCCGACCACGTCCCGGGTGGTGTGCCAGCCGGTGCGGTGCGGGTTCCGCGTCGCGGAGGGCCAGAGGCAGAACCCGTCGTGGTGCTTGGTGACCAGCACCGCGTACCCGGCGCCCGCCGCCCGGAAGGATCGGGCCCAGGCGGCCGGGTCCCAGGTGGCCAGCCCGTCCTCGAAGTCGCGGCCGAAGTCGGTGTAGGGGCGGGTGCCGTGGGTGGCGCGGTGGTGGGCGGCGACCGGGGATCCGGGGAAGCGGAGGGAGTTCTCGTACCACTCCGCGTACGGGGTCCAGCCGAGCGGCGCGCGCCGTCCCGCTGCCGGGAGTTCGGCGGCGGGGACATGGGGCGGGGCCCAGCCGGGAACGGAGGCGGGCGTCCAGTGAACGAAGATCCCCAGCCGGGCCCGGGACCACCATGAAGCGACCATGGCGGGAGTATTGATCATTCGGTGGGAGTCGCGTAAGCCCCCTCGACCGCCTCCTTCCGGATCTGCCGCTGTTCCTCCTGCTTCTGCTGCTTCTGGGCGCGGATCAGGTCGCGGTACCAGCCGTACGAGGCCTTCGGCGTCCGGGCGAGGGTCTCGAAGTCGACGTGGACCAGGCCGAACCGCTGCGATGCGCCCTCCGTCCACTCCACGTTGTCGGTGAGCGACCAGGTGAAGTAGCCGCGGACGTCGACCCCGGCGTCCATCGCCGCGCGCAGGGCGGTCAGGTGGCTCTCCAGATAGGCGATGCGGCGGTCGTCGGCGAGCGGCTCCTCCAGGGCGCAGCCGTTCTCGGTGATGTGGAGCGGCGGGAGGCGGTCGCCGTAGCGGCGGTGGAGCAGGGTGAGGATCTCGGTCAGCCCCTCGGGGACCACGGGCCAGCCAAAGCCGGTCTTCTCGTACCCCTCGATCTCCCTGATGCCGAAGGGGAGTTCGGCTGGGATCGCGAAGCCGGAGAAGGTCTCCAGCGCCTCCGGCCGGGGGGCGCCGACGAGGGTGGGGTTGTAGTAGTTGACGCCGTACCAGTCGAGCGGGGTGGAGATGACCTTGAGGTCGTCCGTCACCGGCCCGGGCATCAGGGCGGCGAGGCCGTCGTCCGGGTAGCGGCCGGTGAGGACGGGATCCGCGAAGAGCCAGTTGGTGAGCGTGTCGTACAGCTCCGCCCCGAAGCGGTCCTCGTCCGAGTCCCCCGCCGTCCAGACCGGGGCGTGGGAGAAGGCCGCGCCGATGTTGTCGGCACCCGCCGCGCGCAGGGCCCGGACGGCGAGGCCGTGGGCGAGGAGCTGGTGGTGGGCGGCGGGCAGGGCGTCGAAGAGGAGGGTGCGGCCGGGGGCGTGCTCGCCCAGCGCGTAGCCGAGGAGGGTGACTTCGGCGGGTTCGTTGATGGTGATCCACATCGGGACCCGGTCCGCGAGCCGTTCGGCGACGATGCCCGCGTACTCCGCGAAGCGGTAGGCGGTGTCCCGGTCGAGCCAGCCGCCCGCCTCCTCCAGCGGGAGCGGGGTGTCCCAGTGGTAGAGGGTCGGGGCGGGGGTGATGGCGTGGGCGCACAGCTCGTCGACGAGCCGGTCGTAGAAGTCGAGTCCGTCGGCGTTGACGGCCCCGCTGCCGCCGGGCACCACGCGCGGCCAGCTGATGGAGAAGCGGAACGCGTCGGCGCCGAGCCCGGCGAGCAGGGCCACGTCCTCCCGGTAGCGGGCGTGGAAGCCGGTGGCCCGGGTGGTGTCGGTGCCGTCCTTGATCCGGCCGGGCCGCGCGGCGAAGGCGTCCCACCCCGAGGGGCCCTTCCCGTCGGCGTCCACGGCCCCCTCGGTCTGGAACGCGGAGGCGGAGGCCCCCCAGAGGAAGCCGGGCGGGAACTGCGGTACGGGCATCTCGGCCTCCATGAGCCGTACGGATGAACGGAACCTGTATGAGCGGGGAGCCGACCGGGCAATGATCAGGACCAGACCTTAATGGCCGGTGACCGGCCGGTTCTAGAGGCGGGCGGTCATGGATGGTGGTGAGCCGGGCACGGAGCTGCCTCCGGATACCGAGGGGCGGCCTGACGGTCTGTTACGAACGTTGCGGACGTTACGGACGAGGAGTGGTGGATGCGGTTCGAGGTGTGGGCCCCCGAGGCGGACACGGTCGTGCTGGAGGCGGCGGAGGTCCGGTATCCGATGGAGCGCGACCCGCTGCGGGAGGGGTGGTGGAGCGCCGGGGCGGAGGCGGTGGACGGGGACCGTTACGGGTTCCGGGTGGACGACGGGCCGCTGCTGCCGGACCCCCGTTCGCGGCGCCAGCCGGACGGGCCGGACGGGCCGAGCGCGGTGGTCGACCAGGGGGCGTACGCCTGGCGCAACGGGTGGGCGGGGCGGCGGCTGAACCAGGCCGTGCTCTACGAGCTGCACGTGGGGACGTACACCCCCCAGGGCACCTTCGACGCGGCGGCGCAGCGGCTGGGCCATCTGGCGGAGCTGGGGGTCACCCATGTGTCGCTGATGCCGGTCTGCCCGTTCCCGGGCGTCCACGGGTGGGGGTACGAGGGCGTCTCGCTCTGGGCGGTGCACGAGCCGTACGGAGGGCCGGAGGGACTGAAGCGCTTTGTCGACACGGCGCATGGGCTGGGGCTCGGGGTGGTCCTGGACGTGGTCCACAACCACCTGGGCCCGTCCGGCAACTACCTGCCCGCCTTCGGCCCGTACTTCACCGACACCCACCACACCCCGTGGGGCGCGGCGGTCAATCTGGACGCGCCGGGCTCGGACGAGGTGCGGGCGTTCCTGATCGGCAGCGCGCTGGCCTGGCTGCGGGACTACCGGCTGGACGGGCTGCGGCTCGACGCGGTGCACGCGCTGGCCGACACCCGGGCGCTCACCTTCCTGGAGGAGCTGTCGACGGCGGTCGACGGACTCGCGGTCGAGCTGGGCCGGCCGCTCGGCCTGATCGCGGAGTCCGACCTCTGCGACCCGCGGACGACCACCCCGCGCACGGCGGGCGGCCTCGGGCTGCACGCCCAGTGGAACGACGACTTCCACCATGCGCTGCACACCGCGCTCACCGGCGAGTCCCACGGCTACTACGCGGACTTCGCGCGCGCCCCGCTCGCCGCCCTGGCCAAGACGGTGACCTCGGTGTTCTTCCACAACGGGACCTTCTCCAGCTTCCGGGGACGCAGCCACGGCCGCCCCGTCGACGTCTCCCGCTCCCCCGCCCACCGCTTCGTCGGCTACGCCCAGACCCACGACCAGATCGGCAACCGGGCCCTGGGCGACCGGCTCGCCTCCTCCCTCTCCCCCGGCCTCCAGGCCTGTGCGGCGGCCCTGGTGCTGACCGGGCCGTTCACGCCGATGCTCTTCATGGGCGAGGAGTGGGGGGCTCGTACGCCGTGGCAGTTCTTCACCGACCACACCGATCCGGAGCTGGCGGAGGCCGTACGCAACGGCAGGCGGCGGGAGTTCGGCGCGCACGGGTGGGCGGAGGCGGAGATCCCCGACCCGCAGGACCCGGCGACCCGCGACCGCTCCTGTCTGGACTGGGCCGAGCCGGAGCGGGGACCGCACGCACGGCTGCTCGGCTGGTACCGCGAACTCATCGCGCTGCGAAGGGCGTTGCCCGACCTCCACGATCCGGACCTGGCGGCCGTGAAGGTCGCGTACGACGAGGACGCCCGCTGGTTCGCGTATCGCAGGGGCGATGTGCGGGTCGCGGTCAACCTGGCGGACCGGCCGGTGGCGATCCCGCTGGGTCTGGGGCGTCACCGCCGGTCCGGCGGACGGGTGTTGGCGTCCTGGGAGCCGGTGGAGGCGCCGGGGGCGGACGGGGTGCTGCGGCTGCCGCCGGAGTCGTGCGTGGTGCTGGCGGACGAGTGAGTCGCGCGACCAGGGTGCGCTGCCCGGCCGGAGGGTCCGCTCCGAGCGGGCAACCGGGGGGCGTGGCGGGGTCGGAGCCCGGCGGCGGCGGGGGCCGTCGAGGCTCGGGGGTGGAGCGCGAGGACGTGGTCCGGAGAGTGAAGGCGCGCGGGCTTCCTGGCCGCGAAGCACACGCCTGCCCCCGACGGCTGTCGGCCGGGGCCGTGGGGCGGGCCCCGCGGCCCCGGCGTGGAGGTCAGTCGGCGTCGCGGGGGTCGAAGGACCTGGTGTCGACCTTCAGCGGCCGGGGGAAGGCCTCGGCGACGGCGTCCCAGCGGACGAACTTGAAGTTGGTGCCCGCACGGTCTCCGCCGGCCGGGCCGGCCTGGCCGTCGTGGGTCACGAGCAGGCCCTTGGGGAAGCTCCTGCCGAGGGGCACGTTGACCACCGTGGAACCGTCCGAGTGCTGCACGCCGTCCACGGCCCCGTCGGTGACGGCGAAGGAGCCGAGGTAGGCGTTGTCCCGCTCCCGGCCGTAGACGGCGAAGGTGTCGTCGCCCTGGCTGGACGCGAGGACGTAACCGGAGCCGCCCTTGGCGTGGTAGACCGTGACGCCCTCCACGTCGGCGCTCAGACGCTCACCTCCGAAACCGGGGTCGTTCTCCGTGTCGACGACGCACTCCTCCTCCTGCTCGTCGTACGCCCACGGTGTGCCGTAGTCACGGACGCGGTCGATCAGCTTCGGCTTCTCGAACTTCTCGTCGTCGATCCTGATGCGCCACAGACCCACGGTCTCCTGGGCGGCGTACAGCACGTGCTTCTCCTGGTCGACGGCCATGCCCTCGACCTGCGGGAGCTCACCGGGGTCGGCGCACGGGGTCCACTTCGTGCCGTTCGGCAGGGTGAAGGTGTCGGGCAGGTCGAGGGTGTCCTCGGTCTTGTAGCCGACGCGCCCGTCGCGGTCCTTGAGCTGGAGCAGCCGCAGGCGGGTCCGCTCCCGCTGGGAGACCACCACGTAGGCGTCGCCGTCGTCCTTGAAGGCGGTCAGCCCGTAGGAGGTCCGCTGCTCGTCCACCGCCGCCTCGTCGGGTGCGAAGACCGGCGCGACGTCGGCGGCGGTGACGTCCTTCAGCGGGGGGCGACCGGCCGCGACGGCGGACGGGTCGATGGCGTACGCGCGGATGCGGTCGCGTCCCCGGTCGCTGACGAGGGCCAGGTCGGTCTTCTTCCCGCCGAGCTCGAAGCCGTAGACGACATCGACGTTGTTGAAGCGACCGGCTGCCGCTCCCTCGCGCGGAGCGCGGGGAGCCGGTATGTGCTGGAGACGTCGGCCGTCGAGGCCGTAGACGTCGAGACCGGCCTTCTTCAAGGTCCCGATGACGATGCTGAGTTCGGGGTTCCTGGGATGGACCCAGACGGCCGGGTCGTCGGCGTCGGCGCTGCCGCCCTCCTTGTCGTCGTAGACCGTCGGGGTCTCGATGCCCGCTGTGACGGTCACCGGTGCCGCGGGGCCCGCCGCCAGGGCGATCGCGGCAACGAGCGAGGTCATGGTGCCGAGTGCGAAGACGCTCACATTACTCCTCGGTAGAAGCCTGAACGCCCAGACGGTAGGGGACGCCGGGGAAGCGGCCCTTACGGGAGCGTGAACGTCGCACGACCTCCCGGAGCGAGTCCGGCGTCGGCTGCCCGGGCCGGGCTCCGCGCAGGAGCGCGACCGGCCGACGGGTCAGACGCCCAGGACGGCTTTGGCGGTGAGGAAGTAGAGGATCAGGCCGGTGGCGTCCACGAGGGTGGTGACCATGGGGGCGGAGACGACCGCCGGGTCGATCCGCAGGCGCTTGGCGAGCAGCGGCATGCTGCCGCCGATGGTCGCCGCCCACCCGCAGATCAGGACCAGGGTGATGCCGACCACCAGCGCGACCCGCGCGTTCACGAAGACCGTGCCCACCACCAGCCCCAGCGCGGCCAGCAGTGAGCCCAGGACCAGGCCCACCCGGCACTCGCGCCAGATCACCTTCAGCAGGTCCGAGCCGCGGACCTCCCCGACCGCGAGAGCACGGACGCACGCGGTGGCGGCCTGGGCTCCGGCGTTGCCGCCCGCGCCGATGAGCATGGGGATGAACAGGGCCAGCGCCGCCACCTGTTCGAGGGTCGCCTCGAACGCCTGGGTCACGCCGACCGTGAGGGTCGCCGCGACCAGCAGCAGGCTCAGCCACAGCGCCCGGTAGCGGGCGAGCTGCCACACGGACGCGGCCATGTAGTGGCCGGCCCAGGGCGCGGCGCCGGCCTGACGGGCCACGTCCTCGGTGTCGGCGGCCTCGATGACCTCCACGGCGTCATCGATGGTGTACAGCCCGACAAGCCGCCCCTCGCTGTCCACGACGGGCAGGTTCAGATCGTTGGTCTCCCGCATCAGACGAGCCGCGGACTCGGCGGAGTCGGTGGCGTACGCGGAGGTCGGCTCGGTCACGACCAGCTCGGAGATCATCGTCTCCGGCGCGTTCAGTACCAGCTCGCGCAGTTCCACGATCCCGGCCAGCCGCCGCCCGGCGTCCACCACCGGCAACGTGTACACGGTCTCCGCGTCGGCGCCCTTCGCCCGGACGGTCCGCAGCGCCTGCTCCACCGTCAGGTCCTGCGGCAGCGCCACCACCTCAGGGGTCATGTAGCGGCCCACCGAGCCCTCCGGGTAGCCCAGCAGCGCGGAGGTCATCCGCCGCTCGTTCGTGCTCAGCCCCGCCAGCACACGCTTGACGACCTTGGCCGGGGCCTCCTTGAGCATCCGGGCCCGGTCGTCGGGGTCCATCCCCTCCACGAGGTCCAGGAAGGTGCGGTCCCGCAGCCCTTCGAGGATCTGCTGCTGGTCGACCGGCTCCAGCTCCTCGAACACCGCCAGCGCCCGGTCCTTGTCCAGCAGCCGGAACGCCACCCCGCCGTCGACGGCGTCCATCCGTCCGAACTCGTCGGCGATCACATGCGGCGGATGGAGGGCCAGCCACTCCTGAGCGGCATCGAGCTGCTGGTCCTTGACCAGGTCCCGGAGGGTCGCGGACGGCTCCGCGTTCGGGTCGAAGGAGACGGGGGAGACAGGGGACTCGGGCATGGCAGACCTCAGCACAGCGGGGCAGTCGGAAGAGAGGGTGTCCGTCGCGCACCACACCGCCCCGCACTCCGGCATGTCGCCGGGAAGGAGCGCTGCTACGCGGGATCTGGGCCAGGAGGTTCGCCGCGCACCACAGCACCTCCCGATCTCGTACCCACTGCTCGTACACCGCACCGACGGCCCGGCCCGACAAGCACGATACCGCGCTCCGCGTCCGCCTCCCGTCACCAGCCGCGCACCGCCGACGTGCCGGGGGACGGTCCGGGACCGGCCCGCGGGCGGGGTGCGACGCGGCTTGGGGCACGGGCGGCCCTTCCGCTCCGGCCCAGGGGGTCACTCCACGATCGCCAGCTCGCGTGCGGTGGCGTTGAGGCGACGGCCGCCGTCCTCGGTGACGGTCACGATGTCCTCGATCCGGACCCCGAAGCGGCCGGGAAGGTAGATGCCCGGCTCGACGGAGAAGCACATCCCCGGAACGAGCGGCTGCTCCTCGCCCTCGATCATGTACGGCGGCTCATGCGTGGTGACGCCGATGCCGTGGCCGGTGCGGTGGATGAACCGCTCGCCGTAGCCGAACTCGGTGATCACCGCCCGGGCGGCCCGGTCGATCTCCTGGCAGGCGGCCCCGGGCCGTACAGCGGCGCACCCCGCTTGCTGGGCCTCGCGGACGATGTCGTGGACCCGCTGCTCCTCGGCGGTGGGCTCACCGACATGGACCGTACGGGAGGTGTCGGAGCCGTACCCGTGCTTCAGGCCGCCGAAGTCCAGGACGACCATGTCCCCGCGCTCGATGGTGCGTTCCCCCGCCTCGTGGTGCGGGTTGGCGCCGTTGGGGCCGGAGCCGACGACGGTGAAGTCGACCTGGGAGTGGCCGAAGTGCGTCAGCAGCGCGGCGAGATCGGCGGCCACGTCGGCCTCCCGGCGCCCGGAGAAGCGGACCTTCAGGATCTCCTCGTAGGTGGCGTCCGCCGCTGCCCCCGCAGCCGCCAGCCGCTCCAGCTCGGCGGCGTCCTTGACCGCCCGGAGCATCGGGAGCGCCTCGGTGAGCGAGGTGTACGTGGTCTCGGGCAGCGCCCGCTGGAGGCCGAGGAGGTGCATGGCCCAGGCGTTGTCGCTGACGGCGAAGCGGCCCCGGTCGCCGAGGAGCGGGGCGGTGACCGCGTAGGGGTCGGTGCCGTCGGTCCAGTCCCGCAGGGCGAGGGCGGGTGCCCCGGTGGCGGCGGCCGCGTCGGGGGCCTCCAGGGTCGGGACGACCAGGACCGGTTCCTCACCGGCCCGCAGGACGAGGAGGGTGAGGCGCTCGGTGGAGACGGGCCGGTAGCCGGTCAGATGGACGAGGTCGGGGCCGGGCGCGACGACCACCCCGGCCAGCCCGGCCGCGGCGGCGGACTCCGCCGCCCTCGCCATCCGGGCCCGGTAGTCCTCGGCGGTGAAGGGGGCGGGGGGCGGCGCGGGCTCGTTCGGGCGGAACATCAGGGCCTCCTGGGTGAGGAGCGGCGTAGGGCACGGCTCCCTGCATCCTGCCCGCCGGACGGAGAGCGGGCCAGTCATGATCAAGCCGGTACGCGTACGGTCCGGCCGGCAGCCGTGCGGTCGAGCCGGTACGCGTACGGTCCGGCCCGGTGCCCGTGCGGTCCGGCCCGGTGCCCGTACGGTCGAGTCGGTACGCGTGCGGTCGCGGGGGCACCGTGCACTTGAGCCGACGCCCGCACGGTCATGACGGCAGCCGCACCACCACGTCGGCCCGGTCCCGGCCGCGTTGCACCAGCCGGGCGTTCGCCTCGTCGGAGCGGTCGACCCAGGCCCGCGCGTACGCCGGTGGCTTCCCGTACCGCACATGGCGCTCGACGAGCCGCCGCACCCGGACAGCCGGGTCGAGGTCCAGGTACCAGACCTCGTCCAGCAGCCCGCGCACCGGCGCCCAGGGCCCTTCGTCGAGCAGCAGGTAGTTGCCCTCGGTGATGACGAGCGGGATGTCCGGGGGAACGCGCAGGGCCCCGGCGACCGGCTCCTCCCGGGCCCGGTCGAAGGCGGGGGCGTACACGGGGTGCACCGGGTCCGGGTCGCGCAGTCGGCGCAGGAGCGCCGCGTACCCCGGCGCGTCGAAGGTGTCGGGGGCGCCCCTGCGGTCGGCGCGGCCCAGGCGGTCCAGCTCGGCGGCGGCGAGGTGGAAGCCGTCCATGGGGACGAGGGCGGCGCGCCCTTCCAGAGCCTCGGCCAGCCGCTGCGCCAGGGTGGACTTTCCGGCGCCGGGCGGCCCGACGATGCCGAGGACCCGGCGCGTCCCGGCCGCCGCGAGACGGCGCGCCCGGTCGGTCGCGGGGGTGAGGCCGACAGCTCCGGCGAGGTCCAGGACATCCATGCGGGGCATTGTGCGGGGCGAAGGAGGGAAAGCGTTAGTGTTACGTATAACCGCCACCTCGTGCCCGTATGCGCACCGCCCCGGGAAAGGACCCCCTCATGTCCCACATCGCCCTGGTCACCCTGGTCGTCCGCGACTACGACGAGGCCATCGCCTTCTACCGCGACGCGCTCGGCTTCGACCTCGTGGAGGACACCGACCGGGGCGACGGGTCCCGCTGGGTGGTCGTGCGCCCGCGCGGGGCGGCGGACGGTGCGGGGCTGCTGCTGGCCCGCGCGAAGGACGGGGCGCAGGAGGCGAGCGTGGGGGCCCAGACGGGCGGGCGGGTCGGCTTCTTCCTGCACACCGAGGACTTCGCGGCCGACCACGCCCGGATGAGCGCGGCGGGGGTGCGCTTCCTGGAGGAGCCCCGGCACGAGACGTACGGCTCGGTCGCGGTCTTCGAGGACCTGTACGGCAACCGCTGGGATCTGCTGCAGCCTGCTCCGGCCCGGCCCTGACGCGCGTACGGCAGCACCGGCGAGCCTCACGCCCGCGCCAGTCCCGCCTCCCTGACCGCCACCGCCTCCATCGCGTCCAGTACCGGCCGGATCAGCGGGTGGCCCTCGGCTCCCTGGCGTACGGCAGCGAAGACGCGGCGGGTGGGGGCGCTGCCCTCCACCGGGCGGACGACCACGCCCGTCAGCTCCATCCCGCGCAGCGCCGAGCGCGGCACCAGCGCCACCCCCGCGTCCGCCCCGGCCAGCGCCACCACCGCCCGGAAGTCGTCCGACGAGTGCTCCAGGCGCGGGGCGAAACCGGCGTACTCGCAGGCCAGGACCACCACGTCATGGCAGGGGTTGCCCGGGTACGGGCCGATCCACGCGTCCTTCGCGAGGTCCGCCACCGCCACCTGGGCCTGGTCCGCGAGGCGGTGGTCCACCGGAAGCACCGCGTCGAACGGCTCCGAGTAGAGCGGGACCCGGGTCAGGCGCCGGTCGTCCTCGGCGGGGGCTCCCCGGTACTCCACGGCCACCGCCACATCGACCTGGCGGTCCAGCACCATCGGGACGCTCGCGTCGCCCTCCGCGTCCTGGACCTTGACCCGGATGCCGGGGGCGGTGCGGGCCAGCTCGGTGAGGGCGGGGGCGAGGACGAGGCCGATGCCGCTGGCGAACGCGGCGACCGTGACCGTACCGGCGACACCGGCGCTGTAATCCGCCAGCTCCGCCTCCGCCCGCTCCAGCTGGGCCAGGACCACGTTGGCGTGGCTGAGCAGGATCTCCCCGGCGGCGGTGAGCCGGGCGCCGCGCGCGCCGCGTTCGACGAGGCGGTGGCCGGTCTCCTGCTCCAGGGCGGCGAGCTGCTGGGAGACGGCGGAGGGGGTCAGATACAGGGCGGCGGCGGCCGCGGTCACCGTGCGGTGGTCGGCCACCGCACGGAGGATTCGCAGCCGCCGCGCATCGATCATGTGCCCATTGTCCCAGGTCGCGGTGGCGGCCCGGACCTCTCGCAAGCGGTTACGCCTCCGCCTCCAGGGCCGCCCGCGCGTCGACGAACGCGTCCACGGCCCGGTTGACGTCGGCGGTGGAGTGCGCGGCGGAGAGCTGGACGCGGATGCGCGCCGCGCCCTGAGGCACGACGGGGTACGAGAACCCGATCACGTACACCCCGCGCTCCAGCAGCAGCTCCGCCATCCGGCCCGCCTTCGCCGCGTCCCCGATCATGACGGGGGCGATGGCGTGGTCGCCGGGGAGGATGTCGAAGCCCTCCTCGGTCATCCGGGAGCGGAAGAGTGCGGTGTTGGCGTTGAGCTGGTCGCGCAGGTCGCCTGCGGACTCCAGCAGGTCGATGACCTTGAGGGACGCGGCGGCGATGACCGGGGCGAGGGAGTTGGAGAAGAGGTAGGGGCGCGAGCGCTGGCGCAGCAGGGCGACGATCTCGGCGCGGGCGGCGACGTAACCGCCGGAGGCGCCGCCGAGCGCCTTGCCGAGGGTGCCGGTGATGATGTCGACGCGGTCCATGACGCCGTGCAGCTCGGGGGTGCCGCGGCCGCCGGGGCCGACGAAGCCGACGGCGTGCGAGTCGTCGACCATGACCATGGCGTCGTAGCGGTCGGCCAGGTCGCAGATCTCCTGGAGCGGGGCCACGTACCCGTCCATGGAGAAGACGCCGTCGGTGACGATCAGCCGGCGGCGGGCGCCGGACGCCTCCTTGAGCTGCTTCTCCAGGTCGGCCAGGTCGCGGTTGGCGTAGCGGTAGCGCTGGGCCTTGGAGAGGCGGATGCCGTCGATGATCGAGGCGTGGTTGAGGGCGTCCGAGATGACCGCGTCCTCCGGGCCGAGGATCGTCTCGAAGACACCGCCGTTGGCGTCGAAGCAGGAGGAGTAGAGGATCGTGTCCTCCTGGCCGAGGAAGGCCGAAAGGCGCTGCTCCAGCTCCTTGTGGACCTCCTGGGTGCCGCAGATGAAGCGGACCGAGGCGAGTCCGTACCCCCAGCGGTCCAGCGCCTGGTGGGCGGCGGCGACGACCTCGGGGTGGTCGGCCAGGCCCAGGTAGTTGTTGGCGCAGAAGTTCAGCACCTCGCCCGGGCGGCCGCCCGCGGTGACGGCGACGGTCGCGGACTGCGGGGTGCCGATCACGCGCTCGGGCTTGTGCAGCCCGGCGGCGCGGATCTCGTCGAGGGTGGTGCGCAGATCGTCGCGTACGGAGTCGAACATGCTGGATTCCTTAACAGGGATGCGAGAAGAGGTTCGAGAGATGCGAGAAGGGGTTCGACGGGTCAGGCGGTCCAGTCGAGGATGACCTTGCCGCCGAGGCCGCTCGCCGCGTCGTCGAAGGCCGCCTCGAAGTCGCGGAAGCCGTACCGGCCGGTGATCACGGGGGCGAGGTCGAGGCCGCCCTCCAGCAGGACGGACATGGCGTACCAGGTCTCGAACATCTCGCGGCCGTAGATCCCCTTGATCGTGATCATCGAGGTGACGATCCGGGACCAGTCGACGGCGAACTCCTCGGCGGGCAGGCCGAGCATCGCGATCCGGCCGCCGTGCGTCATGTTGGCGACCATGTCGCGCATCGCCTCGGGGCGGCCGGACATCTCCAGGCCGATGTCGAAGCCCTCGCGCAGCCCCAGCTCCCGCTGGCCGTCCGCGATGGTCCGGTCGGCGACGTTGAGGGCGAGGCTGACGCCGACCTTGCGGGCGAGCGCGAGCCGGGCCTCACTGACGTCGGTGATGACCACGTTGCGGGCACCGGCGTGCTCGGCGACGGCGGCGGCCATGATGCCGATCGGCCCTGCGCCCGTGATCAGGACGTCCTCGCCGACCAGCGGGAAGGAGAGCGCGGTGTGCACGGCGTTGCCGAACGGGTCGAAGATCGCCGCGATGTCCAGGTCGACGGGGACGCGGTGCACCCACACGTTGGAGGCGGGCAGGACCACGTACTCCGCGAAGGCCCCGTCCCGCCCGACGCCCAGGCCGACGGTGGAGCGGCAGAGGTGGCGACGGCCGGCGAGACAGTTGCGGCACTTGCCGCAGACGAGGTGGCCCTCGCCGCTGACCAGGTCGCCCACCGCGATGTCGGTGACGTCGGAGCCGGTCGCCGCGACCTCCCCGACGAACTCGTGGCCGAGGACCAGCGGGGTGGTGACCGCCTGCTGGGCCCAGCCGTCGTAGGCGCGGATGTGCAGGTCGGTGCCGCAGATCCCGGTACGCAGGACCTTGATCAGGACGTCCCCGGGGCCGTGCTCCGGCTCCGGCACGTCCATCAGCCACAGTCCCGGTTCGGCCTTCTGCTTGACGAGTGCCTTCACGGCTGCGGCTCCCTGCACGTGGTACGCGGGTGGTGGATACCCCGGGCCTGGGGGCCTGTCGGAGGAGCCCTGCGGCCCGGGGTGGTCTGGGGTCCCCGTTACGGGGGGGTGGACACGGCCGGACGGGACGGAGCACGCGGAACGGGTCGGGGCCCGCCCGTGCTCCACACGCCGCCTCCGGCCGTCACCGAGAAGGCTGCCGTACGGCGGGGTGCCGGGTCCATCGAGGATTTCTTAAGCACGGTCGCAGGAGATCTTCACACCTGGCCGTGGGTTCACCGACCGCTGCCACGCATCCGCCTTCGTTCCGGTGGCCCGCGATCACCGCCCCCTCCCTCCCGTCCCGCCCAGGCCCCATGAGGGGGAGAAACGCCGCCGCGCACCCCGCAACGCTCCTCGGGCCAGCACCTGACGCAGCGTAGGGAAAGGGCCCCCGTCCTTGATAACGTCGCCCCCGCGGCTGTGGACTTCTCCCCCGACCCGGTCGCGTGTGGGTGGGAGCGGGGACGGGTCGCGGCAGGACGAAGAGGGCCGACTGATGAGCCTTGCACAGGTGCACCACATCTCCGCCGCGCCCGGGGACGAGAGCGCGGAGGGCCGGTTCACGGCGGTGGGGCGCGAGGTGACGGCGGCGCTGCTGGCGGAGCTGGAACCGCTGTTCGCGTACGCGCTCCCCGACGGGGCCCCGCACCGCCCCACCGACGCCGAACTGCGCTCGCTCCCACAGGCGTTCATGTACACCGTGCTCTCGGACGGGAGCCGCCTGGTGGGCCGTACGGCGCCGGCGCGCGGCGGGTCAGGGGCCCCGGTCCGGTTCCACACGCACGCGGTGCACCTGCCTGCGGGGGTGCCGCTGCCGGGCGACCGGCTGCCGGTGGAGGCGTGGCGGTCACCGCACTGGGCCACGGTGGCACCGGCCGGTGGAGCGGTGCTCGGCGACCCGATCAGCGCGCTGCCGCCGGGCCCCGCGCCCGTACGTGAGGGCCTGGACGACTTCGCGGTGTCGCGGGGCCCTTGGCTGGCGGCGGTCCTGGCCGATCTGCGCCGGGCGAGCGAGGAGGCTTCCCCGGCGGGCGGTCCGGTGGTGCTGGTGGAGCGGCGGAGCGCGGATGTGGCGCGGTGGCTGGGGCTGGCCGCGGTGGCCCTGCCGAGGGAGAGCGTGGAGCGGCTGACGTTCACCACGTACACGCGGCGGCCGGGGAGTTCGCCGCTGCGGGTGGTGGGCGTGCTGCCCGAGGACGCGGCGGCGGCGCGGGAGGCGGGGCTGCGGGTCCACGGGGGCGCGGAGGGGCTTCCGGTGGACGGCGGCGGGGACGTGTGGGCGCGGACGGCGGCCCGGGTGTGGCGGAGCCGGGCGCCGGAGCTGTTCCAGGAGGGGCGCGGGCTGCCCGGAGACCCGTGCGCGGCGGGTCCGTTGGCGGTGGTGGCGCTCTGCGCCGGGGTCGGGCTCGGCTCCGAGGAGCGTGCGGCGGCTGCCGGTTGGGCGGCGGAGCGGCCGTACGCGCTGGATGCGAAGCGGACCGGTCAGTTGGTGGAGGCGCTGACCTCTCGGGGCATCGACGACCGGACGGGCTGTGAATTCGACGCGCTGGGGCGACTGTTCGGCGCCCTGGACGGTCAGTGCCCGACCTCGGTCACCGCGCCGCTCGCCGCGATGCTGGTGACCGAGGCGGTGCGGGGCGGCAACGGTTCGGTGGAGCTGCCGCGCCGGGACGCGTTCGCGGGGCCGGAGGGCAAGGCGGTCGCCGGGGTGCTGGGCCCGGAGATCCGGACGGAGCTGGAGGGCGGGGCGAATGCCTCCCACCCGGTGGCACGAACGGTCCAACTGCTGCGGGTGGCACGGCTGCTGGGAGTCGACGTCCGTGAGCTGCTGCCGGGCGTGGTGGCCCGTCTGGCCCTGGCACTGCTGGCGGAGCCGGAGACAGCGGAAGCGGGAGGCGCGCCCGAGTTCGCCCCGGCGCTGCTGGAGCTGCTGGACGAGCAGTTCGACGTACGGACGGCGCTGCTCGGCGCGCTGGACCGGATCGCGCCCGAGGAGCCCGGCGCGGTGGCCCGGTTCCTGGCACGGGTGGCGCTGCCGTTCACGGGGACGCAGGCGCTGCCGCATCTGCGGATGTGTGCCGAGGCCCCGGGGGCGCTGACGACGCCGGGCCGGGACCGGTCGGCGGCCTGGCACCGGGTGCTGCGGGCGGCCGGCCTCTCCCCCTTCGCCGAGCCGCTGGTGCTGCGTACGGCGGCGGGCCTGGTCTGGGCGGACCGGACCCCGACGGTCGCGGAGGCCCGGCTGCTGCTGGAGGCGGCGACCTCGGACGCGCACCGGACGGCCGGCACGTGGGGGCGCCTGGTGGACGCGGCGCTCGCCGCCCCGGCGGACGCGGAGGACGCGGAGGCCTTGGCCCACGACCTGCTGCGGGCCTTCCTCGAGGAGATCGAGGGCCGACAGCGTGCCGCACTCCAGCTCCTCGCCCTCTGCCGCGACCTGCGGACAGGCGCCCCCGAGCCCGGCTGGGCGGACCGGGTCCGTACGCTGCGCGACCGCGCGGCTCCCCTCGAACCACCCGTCCAGGAGCGGGCGTTCACCACCCTGGCCGAACGCCTGCTGGCCCCGGACCGTCCCGGCGCGGAGCTGTACGCCTTCGTCCGGAGCGACGACAGCGACCTGATCGCCGCCTACGACCGGGCCGCTCGCACCGAGCCGACCCTCACTCGAATCCGCACCCAACCCGCCTACGCGGCCGACTGCTTCACCGTCTGGACCGCCCACCCGCACGCCGGTCCCGCCTGGACGACCACATCCGCCGCCCTCCTGGAGGAGGTGCTGCGTCCGGCGGTGCGGTCCATGTCCGCCGAACTGGTCGCGGAGGTCGAGGAGACGGTGGGCCGGACCGGCAGCAGCGGCCGGGCGAACGCCTTCCGCGACTGGAACCGCTCGCGCGCCCTGGGCCGTCTGGGGCGGCGGATCGTGGGGCGGGTACGGCGGGGCTGAGGGCCCGACCCGCACACGATCAGCACGGAGACGGCCGGGCCGCCTCGGGCTGGACAGGTTGAACCGGGCGGGCCCGTGTGGGCCCGTACGGCACCGCTGCGGAGGTCGCGCGCGTGGGCGAGGCCGTGAACAGGGCCGGACGACTCGAAGCTGCCGGGCTCGCGCTCCGCGGAAGTGGGGCCATGGACACACACGCGGAGGTCGGCTGCCGTATCGAGCTGCGCGGCCGGAGGGCTGCTGGACCACATCGGCCGCGAGTGCCCCGCCGCGCCGCGCAACCCGCACGTCGCGAAGGCGGCCGCCGCCCTGCGGTGACCTCGGACCCGCCTGCCGGGCGGTCCCGGCGCGTGCCTCGCGTCCGGGGCCGCTCCGCGCCCCTCCGACAGCCACCGGTCGGCGGCCGCCGACTAGACTCGGCTTCCATGTCGAAGCCTGACGAGTTGCTCATCGATGTCGCCGCCCTGGTGGAGTCCGGGCACAGCAATCAGATGTCGCTGACCGTGGTCACCGGAGGCGCCGTGATCACCGGCCGGCTGGCCCCCGAGGCCGTCTGGCGGCAGCGGGTGTCGGAGGTGCTGGCGGACTCGGCGCAGCTGAACGAGTTCGCCGCCGTCTTCACCGCCGCCGCCCGCAAGGAAGGCCCGCCCACCCATCTGCACTTCCACGTGGCCCGCATCCTCCAGGGCTCGGTCGGAATCCCCGAGACGGGCGGGATGTACCGCGTGGCGATCGAGGACGTCAGCGCCTGGACGATGGGCGACTTCAGCTACTCCGACCGCTGACCCGCCCGCCCTCACCCCTGCCACCACCGTCCGCCGAACCAGCCCCGCGTCCGCCCGTCAGGCGGCCGCGGGGCTGCCGAGCAGTGCGGACGCCTTCTGGAGCGGCGTGAGGACGCGCCGGGGTGCGGCGGGACCGGTGGTGGGGCCCGTGGGGCCGGGGCAGGTGAAGCCCAGCCTGCTCATGGCCCGGAGCACTTCGCTCGCGCTGAAGTCGCGGCGGTCCTGCCGGGTGATGACCTGCCCGACCTGCTTGACCGGGTAGGTGCGGCGGCCGATGATCACGGACTCGCCGGTGATCTGCTCGGGCTTGATACCTCTCATCGCCTCCACGACACCGCTCTTGGTGAGGTCGAAGGGGAAGCGGGCGATGACACAGCGCATGTTGCCTCACAGAGGGAGAACAGAGGGGGCAGGGCAGGGAGGGCGGTCGACCGCGTCAGGCGGCGGCGCCGACGGGCGACGGACGCCCGCCCGTGCGCCGGGCGGCGGAGGCGGACCCTCGCCGTCCGCGCGGAGCACCGGCGCGTCGGCGCCGCTCGGCCACCGGCGCGGTGATCGTCACGGGGATGCCGGAGGGCGCCTGGGATCCCGTGATGCGGCTGAGCGCCTCCTCCCCGGAGCGGACCTGGGTGGTCCGGGGCACGATCCCGGCGGCGGTCATGATGCGGGTCATGTCGCGGCGCTGGCCGGGGGTGACCAGGGTGACGACGCTTCCGGACTCTCCGGCCCTGGCCGTACGGCCGCCGCGGTGCAGGTAGTCCTTGTGGTCGCTCGGCGGGTCCACGTTGACGACGAGGTCCAGATGGTCGACGTGGATGCCGCGCGCCGCGACGTTCGTCGCCACGAGCACGGTGACGTGCCCGGTCTTGAACTGGGCGAGGGTGCGCGTGCGTTGCGGCTGCGACTTGCCGCCGTGCAGGGCGGCCGCCCGTACTCCGCTGTTCAGCAGGTCCTGCGTGAGCCGGTCCACGGCGTGCTTGGTGTCCAGGAACATCATCACCCGGCCTTCGCGCGCCGCGATCTCGGTCGTCGCCCGGTGCTTGTCGGCGCCGTGGACGTGCAGGACGTGGTGCTCCATCGTCGTGACGGCCCCCGCGGACGGGTCGACGGAGTGGACGACCGGGTCGTTGAGGTAGCGCCGCACCAGGAGATCGACGTTGCGGTCGAGCGTGGCGGAGAACAGCATCCGCTGGCCCCCGGGCCGGACCTGGTTCAGCAGCGCGGTGACCTGGGGCATGAAGCCCATGTCGGCCATCTGGTCGGCCTCGTCCAGCACGGTGATCGCGACCTGGTCCAGCGCGCAGTCGCCGCGCTCGATGAGGTCCTTGAGCCGGCCCGGGGTCGCCACGACCACTTCGGCACCGCCGCGCAGCGCACTCGCCTGCCGGCCGATGGACATGCCGCCCACGACCGTCGCCAGGCGCAGCTTCACCGACCGGGCGTACGGGGTGAGGGCGTCGGTGACCTGCTGGGCCAGCTCGCGCGTCGGTACGAGCACCAGGGCCAGCGGCTGACGGGGTTCGGCCCGCTGTCCTGCGGTACGGGCCAGCAGCGCCAGGCCGAAGGCGAGGGTCTTGCCCGAGCCGGTGCGTCCCCGGCCGAGGGCGTCACGGCCCGCGAGGGTGTTCGGCAGCGTCGCGCCCTGGATCGGGAACGGGACGCTCACACCCTGCGCGGTCAGCGCGGCCAGCAGATGTCCGGGCATGTCGAGTTCGGCGAAGGTCTCGACGGAGGGAAGTGCGGGAGTGAGTGTCTTCGGCGGCGCGAACTCGCCCTGGACCGCGACGGGCCGTCGGCTGCGACCGTCCGAACGGGGGCGGCCGGTCCCGCCGGTCCGGCCGCGGGTGCGGGACGTACGGTCGTTGGTCCGGGGGGAATTGCTCGTACGGGTGGAGTTCATGGGAACCTTCCTTGATACGGCACGTACCAAGGAATTCCCGCAGCGGAGAAACAGCGCGGGGAATCACAGGAACGGGCCGAACGAAGCATGCGGGAAAACTCGGCCTGCCGGGCATCCGGAACGGAACCGGAGCAGATCGAAAGTAGCGAGATACGGCGGGGCCGGGCGGGGACGATGCCCTCGGCCGTCGCGCCGCTGCCGCTGCCCTGCTCGATGAGGCGGCACCCCTGGGCCGCGTTGACCACTTCAGCGCCGGCCGGAAGCCGCTGGCGGCGCTCGAAGGTTCGGGAACAGCAAGACTGCAACTGGGAATGACAGTAGCACGCCGCAATGATCCGGATACCGAGAATAATTCCGCCGCGTGGGTCTCAGCAGAAAACCTCTCCAACCGGCGGGCCGAAACCTCATACGGCGGTCACAGGTATCACGCGGCCCCGAGCACAGCGTTTCGCGACCGTGAAATCAGAAAAGGTTCCGCGGATTACGCCTCCGCAATTCTCCGACGACGCCGGTGAGCGGAAGACCGAAAAAGGGCGGTCCGGACGGCGCCCCGGGGTGGAGGTGGCCGTACATGACGCACGGCACGGACGGCAACGACAGCACGGCAGTGGGCGCAGCTGGAGCTGGAGGCGCTGAGTCTGTACACGTACGAATGCCGGTTGATTCCGGGACTGTTGCAGACGCCCGCGTACGCGCGGACGCTGTTCGCCGACCGGTTGCCGCCGCTGGACGACGAGCAGATCGAGGCGCAACTCGCGGCCCGGATGGAGCGTCAGGAGCTTCTCCGGAACCGGCCGAACACCGCGTTCACCTTCATCCTCGAAGAGCACCTGTTCCTGCGGCAGTTGGGTGGCAAGGAGCTCACAACGGAGCTGATCGACCACATCCTCGATTCCTCCGGCGACTGCGTCGAGGTAGCCGCCTGCCCCTCCACCGTCCACGTCCGGGACTCCAAGATCGAGGACAGCCCGCAGCTCGCCCTCGCCCCGGCCTCCTGGACCCGCTTCCTCTCGTACGCGGTCCAGGGCTGAGCGGGCCGGGCCGTCCCGGCCCGGTACCGTAGGTGGAGGTACAGGTACGACTCGTGAGCCTCCTGGCGGGCTGCGTGAACCCCAGGAGGAACCGGCATGACGACCAACCGTGGACGCAAGGACGTCATCCGCGACCGGATGGCGGCCACCGGCGAGTCGTACAACGTCGCCGCCCGCAACCTCAAGGCCATGAAGGACACCGCCGCCACCCGCGACGCCGTCCTCGTGCAGCGCTGGAAGCCCGCCGACAGCCTCGACGTGCCCTGCCCCTGCGGCGGGACCTGCGAGCCCGGCGAGACCTGCGACCACTGCCACGCCCGCCACCGGCACGTGAAGCGCTATCCGGGCTCCACCACCGAGGTCGAGACCTGGGCCGACCGCTACGAGTGCACCGGCTGCTCCTCCTCGTACACCCTCACCGTCCACCTGGCCGGACGGCCCTGGGGCGTCGCGGAGACGGTCGTGCGGGGCGGGTCGGGCCAGGAGGTCGTCCAGGCGACCGTCTTCCCCGGGGTCATCCACCCGCTGCTGCGGTCGGAGACCGGCGGGGACGGCTGACACCTGCGGCACGGGCCGGGACCTGAGGCGCGGGTGCCGGGACCTGAGGCGCGGGCCGGGACCGTCCTCGCAGCATGGCGGGGGGCGGCGAGGGCGATCTCACCACGGGCAAGATCACGGTCGCGGCGGGTGTGCTGGTCGGGTTCTCGATCGCGGCGGGCCGAGCCGGATCGGGCACGGCGCTCGGCCCCGCGCTCCCGGCCGATCAGGCGACCGCCCCTCCCGCGTCTCGGATCAGCTGCTGGAGCACCTTCACCGTCGTGACGTAGTCCGCGTCGTCGACGCCCTCGTGGAGGACGGCGCGGATCGCTGGGGTGTTGCGGGCCAGATCGACGCGGGCCTGTTCCCCTTCCGGGGTCAGCCACAGCCGGTCCTCGGCGTCCTGGGGCAGCCGGCCGCGTTCGAGAAGCGCCTCCGCTTCCGCGGCCAGGTTGTCCTGGGGACGGACGTGGGCGCGGAGCCCGCAGCCGTGTACGTCACGGCTGCGGGCTCCGGCCTCAGGTACCAGACGTCAGGTGCCTGGCGCCCGGTCTCCGTTCTCGTCCGGCGTCAGCGTCAGCGAGATCGAGTTGATGCAGTAGCGCTGGTCCGTGGGGGTCGGGTAGCCCTCGCCCTCGAAGACATGGCCCAGGTGCGAGCCGCAGCGGGCGCAGCGCACCTCCGTGCGGACCATGCCGTGGCTGCGGTCCTCGATCAGCTCGACCGCGTCGGTGTCCTTCGGGTCGTAGAAGGACGGCCAGCCGCAATGGGACTCGAACTTGGTGTCGGAGCGGAACAGCTCCGCCCCGCAGGCCCGGCAGGAGTAGACGCCCGCCGTCCTGGTGTCGGTGTACTCACCCCGGAAGGCGGGCTCGGTGCCGGCCTGGCGCAGCACCGCGTACTCGGCGGGGGTCAGCTCTTCCCGCCACTGCTCGTCGGGCTTCTCGACGTCGTACGGCACGGCTCGCTCCTCAGGCTCGGCTCGGTCGTCGCCTTCGGTGGCCGGCCGGCTACCGGGCGCTCGACAGATGGTCCAGGATGCGCGGGCCGAGGTCGGTGACATCGCCCGCTCCCATGGTGAGAACGAGATCGCCGGGCTTGGCCATTCCCGCGACGGCGGCCGGGACCGCGTCCTGGTCGTGGACGGCGGTGACCTCGGCGCCCGCCGCCTTCGCGGCGTCGATGATCAGGGCGCTGGTGATGCCCGGGATCGGGTCCTCGCGGGCCGGGTAGATGTCCAGGACCACGGAGGCGTCGGCCAGGGCGAGGGCCTGGCCCATCTCGGTGCCCAGCTCCTGGGTGCGGGAGAACAGGTGCGGCTGGAAGACGACCAGGATGCGGGAGTCGGCGGCAGCGCCGCGCATGGCCTCCAGGTCGGCGGTCATCTCGGTGGGGTGGTGCGCGTACGAGTCGATGACCTGCACGCCCGCCGCCTCGCCCTTGAGCTGGAGGCGGCGCTTGACCCCGGTGTACGAGCCGAGGGCCGAGGCCAGGTTGTGCGCGGGGATGCCGAGGGCGACCCCGGCGGCGAGGGCGGCGACGGCGTTGTGGGCGTAGTGGGCGCCGGGGACGGAGACGGTGAAGGTGAGGAACCTGCCGTTGAGCAGGACGGTGACCTCGCTGGACAGGCCGCGCGGGGTGACCTTGTGGACGCGTACGTCGGCGTCCTCGGCGGAGCCGTAGGTGACGACCTTGAGGTCGGAGAGGTCGCGGACCCGGCGGGTCAGTTCGACCGCACCCGGCTGGTCGGCGGAGATGACCAGGGTGCCGCCGGGGACGACCTTGCCGACGAAGGTCTCGAAGGAGTCGTAGATCTCGTCCATCGAGGCGTAGTTCGCGTGGTGGTCCAGCTCGACGTTGAGGACGATCGCGACCTCGGGGTCGTACTTCTGGAAGCTGCGGTCGCTCTCGTCGGCCTCCGCGACGAAGATGTCCCCCTCGCCGTGCGTGGCGTTGGTGCCCGGGCCCTCCAGGTCCCCGCCGATGGCGTACGAGGGGGCCAGGCTCAGCGAGGAGAGGGCGACGGCCAGCATGGAGGTGGTGGTGGTCTTGCCGTGGGTGCCGGCGACCGCGATGGCCCGGAGGCCGTTCATCAGGGAGGCGAGCGCGTCGGAGCGGTGGACCACCGGGATGGACAGCTCGGCGGCGCGGACCAGCTCCGGGTTGTCGGCGCGGATGGCGCTGGAGACGACCACGCAGGAGGCGTCGTCGGCCAGGTGCCGGGCCGCGTGCCCGATGTGCACGGTCACCCCCAGCGCCCGCAGCGACTCGGCGGTGGCGGACTCCTTGGCATCGCTGCCCGCCACCTTCGCGCCCCGCTGGGCGAGGATCTTCGCGATGCCCGACATCCCGGCGCCGCCGATGCCGATGAAGTGCGGTCGTTCCATGGCGGCGGGAATGCCGGGTGCCATCTGTGCCTCCGTCTAGCTGGTGAGAGAGTCCCGCGCGGTGCCGGGTTGCCCTCCGGCCGGCCGCGCGGCCTTCAGCCTATTCGCTGTGCGCGAAGAGCTTGAGCACCGGGACGCCGACCTTGTGCCGGGCGCGGGAGGCCCAGTCCCGGTGGAAGAACTCCTCCACGTAGTGCGGGGCCGTCAGGACGATGACCTCGTCCGCGCCCGCTTCGTCGACGACGGTCTTCAGCTTGTCCAGGGGGTGGTCCTCGACCACCTGTCCGACCGCTTCCGCGCCCGCCTCGCGCAAGGCGCGTAGGGAGTACTCCAGACCGATCTCGGCGGGCTCGCGGGCCTCCTTGCCCTCCGGCTCCTCACCCTCGCGGACGGCCTCCCTCAGCTCCCCCATCGCCACGTCGTCGATCGCGCGCAGCAGGACATCGGCCTGGTCGCCGCGCGGCTGCAACAGAACGACGAACGAGATCCGCTCCTCGCCGTGGAGGGTGGTGACGAAGTCGACGTCCTCCGGCGTGAGCGGCTTCTCGATCATCAAAACGCTTGTGAACACGACAGGCGCCCTTCCGCTTCTGCGTCTCGTCGACCGTCGGCTCGACCGTCGACGGTCGTTTGCTGAAACCATCCTTCCCCGTGCTTCCACGGGGACTGCAGAGGTAAGTGTGCCCAGCCGAAGCTAACCGGAACGGTAAATTCCGCTAAGTGTCCCCGCACTGGTGACCCCGCACCCCCCAACCGACCGACCTGCCCCTTTACCGTCGGTAGCGACCGAAGAGGAAGCCGTCCTCCTCCAGCAGCGAGGCCAAGGCGAAACGTTCCGGCACGGCGACCCCGGGTCCACCGGCGATCCGCTGCGCGTCCCCGGCCGTGAGCATTGGGGAGAGCGTCAGGCACAGCTCGTCCAGCGCCCCCGCCGCCACGAACTGGCCGAGCAGCCGGGGCCCGCCCTCCGTCAGCTGCCGCCGCAGCCCCCGGTCCGCCAGCGCGCGCACCACGCGGGCCGGGTCCACCCGGGCGCCCTCGCCCGCGATCACCACCTCGGCGCCCGCCTTCCGGGCCGCCGCGAGACGGTCGGCGGGCGCCCCCGCACCGGTCACCACGAGGGTCGGGACCAGGGGCTCGGAGAACAGCGGCAGCGAGAAGTCCAGGTCCAGCGAGCCGGACACCACCGCGATCGCGGGCGCGGGCCCCTGCCCGGCCGCCGCCCGCCGCGCCGCGAAGGCATCCCGGGCACGGGCCGGACGGTACCCCTCCTGACGTACGGTCTCGGCGCCCGCGATCACCACGTCGGCCAGGGCCCGCAGGGTGCCGAAGATCCGCATGTCGGCGGCGCAGGAGATGGGCTGCGAGCGGCCCTCGTGCTGGGCGGCCCCGTCGAGCGTGGAGACCATGTTGGCGCGCAGCCAGGCGCTCCCGGAGCCTTCGGCGGGCAGATCGGCGGGGTACGCGTACGCCTCGGCCAGCTCGTCGAGGCTCCACTCGCGGTCCGCGTGGCGGTCGCGGGCCTCGTGGCCCGTGCGGCCTGCGTGACCTGCGCGGTCCGTGCGGCCTCCGGGGCCGGGTCCGCGGTCCGCGCGGTCGGGGGCGGCGGCCGGGTCCTCGTCGCCGGGGGTGCTCGTTGTCAGGTCCGTCACAGGGAACAGGCTTCGCATGGGTTGCAGTCTGGCACGGGCCTTAGGGTGGAGAGTTGTGTCGTCCTCCACCGCGTTTCCGGGGCAGAGCCCCCTTGCCGAAACGGCCCCGCTGTCCCTGTGCGCCCGCGAGCCGCACGTCCCCGCCGACCGTCTGGTGGCGGAGATGGTGCCGCCGCCGCGCTTCGATTCGGTGCGCTTCGACACCTACGTGCCCGACCCGAACCAGCCCAGCCAGAGCGAGGCCGTGACCGTGCTGTCCGGCTTCGCCGCCGGGCTCGGCGGGTCGCACGCGACGGGTGCCGGGCGCCGGAAGTGGTTCGGGGGCAGGAAGCCCGCCGCGCCGACCGGACCGCGCGGGGTGTATCTGGACGGCGGCTACGGCGTCGGCAAGACCCACCTGCTCGCCTCCCTCTGGCACGCCACGCCCGCCGAGCCCTCGCTGAAGGCGTTCGGAACGTTCGTGGAGCTGACGAACCTGGTCGGCGCCCTGGGCTTCCAGCAGACCGTGCGGACCCTGAGCGGGCACCGGCTGCTCTGCATCGACGAGTTCGAGCTGGACGACCCGGGCGACACCGTGCTGGTCTCCTCGCTGCTCAGTCGGCTGGTGGAGAACGGGGTGGCGCTGGCCGCGACCTCGAACACGCTGCCGGGCAAGCTGGGCGAGGGCCGGTTCGCCGCCGCCGACTTCCTGCGCGAGATCCAGGGCCTGTCCGCGCACTTCCGCCCGCTGCGCATCGACGGCGAGGACTACCGGCACCGGGGGCTGCCCGAGGCCCCGGCCCCGTACACGGACGAGCAGGTCACCCGCGCCGCGTACGCCACGCCGGGCGCCTCGCTGGACGACTTCCCGGGGCTGCTGGCGCATCTGGCCAAGGTGCACCCGAGCCGGTACGGGGCGCTGACCGACGACATCGGGGCCGTCTGCCTGACCGGCGTGAGCGCCGTGCCCGACCAGTCGACGGCGCTGCGGCTGGTGGTGCTGGCCGACCGGCTGTACGACCGGGAGGTGCCGGTGCTGGCGTCCGGGCTGCCGTTCGACCGGCTGTTCAGCGACGAGATGCTGAACGGCGGGTACCGGAAGAAATACTTCCGGGCAATCTCGCGGCTGACGGCACTGGCGCGTGACGCGAAGGGCCTGGTGACCCAGTAGGTTCGGGGGGTGACACCGGGTGCCCCTCCGTGGCGCACCCGTGACACCCGTTCCCGTACAACACGCATACAGCTCCGTTCCGTTCGAAGGGATCCAGCATGGCTACCACGCGTCAGGCGCACACGGTCTGGGAAGGCAACCTGATGGAGGGCAAGGGGGTCGTCACCCTCGACTCCTCCGGCATCGGCGAGTACCCGGTCTCCTGGCCCTCCCGCGCCGAGGAGGCGAACGGGAAGACCAGCCCTGAGGAGCTGATCGCGGCCGCGCACTCCAGCTGCTTCTCGATGGCGCTCTCGCACGGTCTGGCCGGGGCCGGCACCCCGCCCACCAAGCTCACCGCCTCGGCGGACGTCACCTTCCAGCCCGGCGAGGGCATCACCGGCATCCACCTCACCGTCGAGGGCGAGGTTCCCGGGATCGACGAGGCCGCCTTCGTGGAGGCGGCCGAGAACGCCAAGGCGAACTGCCCGGTCAGCCAGGCGCTGACGGGCACGAAGATCACGCTGGCGGCCAAGCTGGCCTGACGGGTCCTGGCGGCCACGTCTGAGGCCAGACCCTCGGCCCTGGCGGCCAGGCCTGAGGCCCATCGGTCCTGTCAGGCCGAGCCTGAGGCGCGGCCTGACAGGCCACGGACGGCCCTTCCGCTTCCGGGCCGCCCCGGCAACAACACGAGGCGCGGGGGCGCGCATGGTTCCCCCGCGCCTTGGTGCGTGCTACACACATGCGGGTCATGTCTACCTGTCCGCCAACAGGGAGCTGCCCATGTCATCCGTTTCCCGGAACACCGGGACCGCCGCGACCGCCGCGGCCACCGCCCGGCACACCACGACACGACGACAGGTCCTGGCAGGCGGCGGCGCGGCGGCCGCGATCGCCTTCACCGGGGCGTTCTCCGAACTCTTCGCCGGTACGGCCGCCGCCCGCGGCCACCGTGGCTACGGCCCCCTCGTCCCCGACCCGGACGGCCTGCTCGACCTGCCGAAAGGTTTCCGCTATCGGGTGCTCTCCCGCGAGGGCGACCCGCTGCGCTCCGGCGAGGGCCGGGTGCCCGGCAACCACGACGGGATGGCCGCCTTCGCGGGGCGCCACGGCCGCGTCCACCTGGTCCGCAACCACGAGAACCGGCACACGGCGAAGCTCGGCGTCCCGACCGTCCAGGGGCTGACGTACGACCCGGCGGCCAAGGGCGGCTGTACGGCCCTGGAGCTGGACGGCCGGAACAACGTACTGGACGAGCGGGTCGCCATCGCCGGTACGGCGGTGAACTGCGCGGGCGGGCCCACCCCCTGGCGCACCTGGCTCACGTGCGAGGAGACCGAGGACCGGGCCGGGACCAACGGCTACACCAAGGACCACGGCTTCGTCTTCGAGGTGGACGGCGCCGACCCGCGCCGCACCGGGGCCGTCCCGCTGACGGCGATGGGCCGCTTCCAGCACGAGGCGATCGCGGTCGACCCGGGGAACGGGATCGTGTACGAGACGGAGGACGCGTTCGACCGGCCGTTCGGCCTCTTCTACCGCTTCCTCCCCGCCAGGCCGCTCGGCGGCACCGGCTCGCTGCGGGCAGGCGGGGAGCTGGAGGCGATGCGGGTGCCGGGGGTGCCGGACCTGTCGGCGATCCAGGAGACGGGGGCGAGCTTCGACCGGGTGGAGTGGGTGCCCGTTCCGGATCCGCTGGCGGCCGGAACCCCCGTCCGGCTCCAGGACTTCGGCCCGAAGGGCATCACGCACGCACAGAAGCTGGAGGGCTGCTACTGGGGCGGCTCGTCCGTCTACTTCGTCTCCAGCTTCGCGCGCAGCGCCGAGGGCTCGGCGGCCGACCACTACGGCCAGGTCTGGCGGTACGAGCCGAAGAAGCGACGGCTCACGCTGGTCGTGGTCTTCGGCCCGGACACCGACGTCCAGCTCCCCGGCGAGTCCCCGGACAACATCTGCCTGGCCGCCGACGGCGGGCTGATGGTCTGCGAGGACGGGGGCGGCGCGCAGCACGTGCTGGGGGTGACGCGACGGGGGGAGGTGTACGCGATGGCACGCGGGCGGCAGAACATCGGGACGCCCGAGGAGCCGGAGTGGGGCGAGTTCGCGGGGGTCGGCTTCTCGCCGGACGGCTCGACGATGTACGTGAACTGCTACACGCCGGGGACGACGTTCGCGGTGAGGGGGCCGTGGCGCTGAGACCACGACACCAGAGCCCCACATAAAGAGGTATAGGCCTACTATCGGATATTTTCCGTGAGTGACCACTACTGCACGGAAGACGACGGCTGCCCGGAACACGGCGGCTGCCCGGAAGACGGCGACGCTGACGGTGGCGGCGGTGCTGGGCGGAGCCCTCCTGGCCGGATGTGGGAGCGCCGCCCCGCCGCCGCCCGCGCCCGTACCCACACCGTCCGCCGCCGCTGCCTCCCCCGCTCCTTCGAAGGCGCCGCCCACGATGGCTCCGGGACCGGCGGGACGCACCCCGGTCTTCGAGCGGCGCCCGGCCGCGGGGGGCCCGGTGGGCGCCTCCCCGGAGAAGGTCGTGGCGCTCTCCTTCGACGCGGACATGACCGCCGATCAGGGCCCGCGCGCGCAGGCGGGCGAGCGCTTCGACAATCCGGAGCTGATCGCGCTCCTGCGCCGGCTGAAGGTGCCCTCCACGGTCTTCATGACCGGGCGGTGGGCCAAGGAGTACCCGGCACAGGCGAAGGACATCGGTGCGGACGAGCTGTTCGAGGTCGCCAACCACTCGTACAGCCACTACGCCTTCACCGCCGACTGCTACGGCCTGCCTGTGGTCGCCGAGGAGGCCATGGCGCGCGATGTGGAACGGGCCTTCGCCGCCTTCCGCGAGGCCGGAGTACGCAACGTGGTGCCGTACTTCCGGTTCCCCGGTGGCTGCTACGACGACGCGGCCCTGCGCGCCCTGGCCCCGGTGAACGTGACGGCGGTGCAGTGGGACGTGGTGAGCGGCGACGCGTTCGCGACGGACGCGGGGGCGGTGGCCCGCCAGGTGCTGGACGGGGTGCGGCCCGGGTCGCTGGTGGTGCTGCACTGCACGCGCAGCGCGGCTCCGGTCACCGGGGAGGCGGTGGGCATGATCGTCCCGGAGCTACGGAAGCGGGGCTACCGGTTCGTGAAGGTGTCGGAGCTGATGGAGGGCTGACAGGGGCCGGTCGAGGTTCCGCCGAGCCCTCAGGACAGTCGGCTCGGACCGGGGCTGGGGCTGGGGCTGGGGCTGGGGCTGCGCGGAGGCGGCACGGCCCGCAGGAGTTCCCAGAGGGGCCGGCCGCCTCCGGCCCAGGCGGAGAGCGTGGCCCGGTCGACGAGATGCAGTCGCTGGGACCGTGCGAAGTCCAGGGCGGGCCTGGAGAACCGCCCGTTGGTGACCAGCACGACGACGTCGCCGTGGTGCACGGGCCGGCCGGTGCCGTTGAGGACATGCAGATCCGGAGTGCCGACCGCAGCCCCCGCCGAACCGGCCTTGCGGTGCTTGCACTGGATGACCCAGCGCCGCCCGTACGGGTCCGTGGCCTTGACGTCGGCCCCGTGGTCCCCGGCCCCGCCGACCTGGACGGCGTCGGTACAGCCGTCCCGGAACATCAGGTCCCGTACGGCATGCTCGAACGCGCGGTGGTTCAGCCGGTCCAGTTGCTCCACGGCGTACCGCAGTGCTCGGGCGTTCTCCTGTTCGCGGCGGAGCCGGTCGGCCCGGCGGCGGTACCAGAAGACACCGCCCGCCACCGCAAGGGCGAGGGCCAGAAGGACGACCCACCGGTTCGCGGCGACCCAGTCGATCAGCCTGCCGACCACCCAGAGCAGAAGGAGGACGACGACGGCGAGGACGGCCCACTGCGGCCTCTGCCGCGTGCCACGGCGGCGGGAGACGGAGCGTCGGGCCGGGGTGCGGCGCCGGGCGCTCATCGGCCGAAGCCCGCGAGGCGAACGGCTCCCGCTCGGCGCACCACTCCGCTGCTGGTCAGCATGGCCGACACCTCTCCCCCGGTCCCCCGATCACCGACGTCCGTTTCTAACGCGCGTGGAACGACGGCACGCCGGGCTTACCGGGAGTTGGCGACAATGCGGCGCTGGGCTGGCCGGATATCGTTGCCAAGGGCCTGCCGATCAAGGCCGTCCGGTCAGTTGGCCGTCCGGTCGGGGCGGGCCTCGCTGGGGCGGATGATGACGAAGCCCTCGCCCTGGAGCATCAGCTGGACGGCCTCGCCCGAGCCGCCGCGGACCATCGAGCCGACGCTCTGGGACCGGTGCAGGGTGGTGGTGAGGTGCTGGCTCCAGCCGACGACCGCGTCCGTGTCGACGTACACCGGCTGGGCGGCCGTCACCGGGATCACGATGGGAGTGCCCTCACACATCAGGCCGATCTTGCCGTAGCCGGAGAAGACGCTGTTGAAGAGGCCGCCGCCGACCATCCCCGCGCCCTTCACCGTCCTGATCTCGTACGAGAGGGTGGCGTCGAAGCACAGGACGTTGCGGCCGTTGATGGTCAGCTGGTCCCCCTGGTCCATCTCCACGATGAAGCAGTTGGCGGCCTCGTGCGCGAACCACGCCTCGCCCTGGCCTCGTACGGCCATGAGCGGAAGTCCCTCGCCCGTGACCGCGCGCTTGAGCAGACCGCCGAGCCCCTGGCCCTTGCGCTCGAACTGGAGATTGCCGCGGAAGGCGATCATCGAACCCTGGCGGGCGTGCATCTCCCCGTTGACGGCGTACTTGATCGACTTGGAGTTCTGCAGGGTCATGCCGGGGGCGGTGGCCGGCTGGGCCAGGTGTTCGCTGGAAAACAGATCGCTCTTCATGCCCAGCATCCTCACCCGGACCGGCCCGACAGGCCAAGGAGGTGACACGGATGGCCTGGCAGACTGGGACGGTGAGCAGCGACGACACCGCCCAGAGCCCCTTGGGCCACACCTCTCCGAGCACCCCCCTGGCCCCCTCCCCGGCCCCGTCCGCCGACGGTCCGGCCGACCGGGACGCGGCTCCGCAGTACGTGCTCCCGCTCGTGCTGCACCTGGAGAAGACGGACCCGCCCGCCCGGACGGACGCCCTGCGCACCGCCGCCCGCGCGGTGCTCACGATCCTGGCCGACGAGCGGTCCACCGGCGGGGGCGAGTGGGCGCGGGCGATGCGGGACTGGGAGGACGCCCGGATCCGCAAGGTGGTGCGCCGGGCGCGCGGCGCGGAGTGGCGCAAGGCGGCCGCGCTGCCCGGGATCACGGTCACGGGCGACAGCGCGGAGGTGCGGGTGTACCCGCCGATCCCGCTCGACGGCTGGCCCAAGGAACTGGCCAAGCTCCAGGTGTCGGGCACCGACCTGGACGACCCCGAGCCGCCCGCCGCCCCCGACCCGACCGGTCCGGTGCTCTGGCTCAACCCGGAGCTGACGATGTCGGCGGGCAAGACGATGGCCCAGGTGGGCCATGCCGCCCAGCTCGCCTGGTGGGAGCTGTCCGACATCGACCGCAAGGCCTGGCGCGAGGCGGACTTCCCGCTCTCCGTGGCCACCGCGCCCCCGGACCGCTGGCGCGAACTGACCACGAGCGGCCTGCCGGTCGTCCGCGACGCGGGGTTCACCGAGATCGCGCCGGGGCCGACGGTCGTGGCTCAGGGCGGGGAGCGTTTCTGCCCCCTGCCGGGCGTACGGACCGCCCGCCGGTGAGCGCACGGCCGACGAGCCGCTTGCCGGCCGTCCGCGCCGACCGGGCCGACCGGGCCACCCGGGCCGTCCGGGCCGTCCGGGCCGTCCGGGCCGGAAATCCGTCCGGTCGCGGCTGAGCGTTCCCGTACCCGACTACGTATCTCCCGATACCGCCCCAGCGGCGCTACCACCAAGTAGCTTGCACGGCACACCGGTTGGCGGCCGGTCGCGATCGGCCGGCGGCCGACCCGCGTGACCGGCGCTGTCACGTTCTCGTCCCGGGAGACACCTTGTTTCGACGCATCAACGGAACGGCCCTCATCGTCGCGGCACTGGTCGCCACGCTCGGCGCGCTCGCCTTCCCCGTCTGGTCCTACGCGGACCGTTCGGGGACCGGCGAGGCGAACCTCAACGCCTCCAGCGTCGCCACCCAGTGGGGCCCGCTCTCCGCGACCGACCGGGACTTCCTGGTCAAGGTGCGGCTCGCCGGGCTGTGGGAACTGCCCGCCGGGCAGCAGGCGATCGAGCGGGCGCCCAGCGAGGCGACGAAGGCCGCGGGGGACCATCTGGTCGTCGGCCACGCGGACCTGGACCGGCGGGCCCGGGACGTGGCCGCCAAGCTCGGGGTGGAGCTGCCCAACCAGCCGACCGAGCAGCAGCAGGCGTGGCTGCGGGAGCTGACGGCGGCGAGCGGGGACGAGTACGAGCGGAAGTTCGCCAACATCCTGCGCGCCGCCCACGGCAAGGTCTTCGGGCTGATCGGCCAGGTCCGGCACACCACCCGCAACACCCTGATCCGGCAGCTCGCCAGCGACGCCAACCAGACCGTGCTGGACCACATCACCATGCTGGAGGCCACCGGCTTCGTCGACTTCGACGCCCTGGCCCGCGAGGCCGCCGGCGGGTCCACCGCCAGCCCCTCGGGCCCGCCCGCGCCGCGTGAGGGGGAGGTTCCGCTGGCGCCGGTGCCGGTGACCCCCTCCGGCGACCAGTCGTTCACCTCGCGGCCCGTGCCGCCGACGATGCCGCCGATGCCGTGACCCGGGCCGCGGGGCGCCGATGCCGTGACGTGATCAGCGGGCCGGAACCTCAAATCCTCCTCTGAACGTCCCCCTCTTCGGGTTCGCCGCCGTTCCACGGGGCCATGACCCCTGGACAGAGCGGAGGAGGGGGAGACGGATGAGGCTGGGCATCGGGATCGGCTGGCGGCCGGAGATCGCCGCCGAGGTGGAGGCTCTCACGGGGATCGACTGGGTCGAGGTGGTGGCGGAGAACCTCTGCGCCGACCACCTCCCCGACTCCCTGGTGCGCCTGCGGGAGCGGGGCGTCACCGTCGTACCGCACGGCGTCTCGCTCGGCCTGGGCGGTGCCGACCGCCCGGACCCCGAGCGGCTCGCGGGGCTGGCGGCCCGCGCCGAGCTGCTCGGTACGCCTCTGGTGACCGAGCACATCGCGTTCGTAAGGGCCGGGGGGCCGCTGACCGCCTCACCGCGCCTTGAGGCGGGGCACCTGCTGCCGGTGCCGCGCACCTGGGACGCGCTGGACGTGCTCTGCGAGAACGTGGCGATCGCCCAGGACGCGCTGCCCGTGCCGCTGGCCCTGGAGAACATCGCGGCGCTGTTCTCCTGGCCCGACGAGGAGCTGACCGAGGGGCAGTTCCTGGCGGAGCTGGTCGAGCGGACCGGGGTGCGGCTGCTGATCGACGTGGCCAACCTGCACACCAACCACGTCAACCGGGGCGAGGACCCGGCGAAGGCCCTGGACGAACTGCCCCTGGAGGCCATCGCGTACGTCCACGTGGCGGGCGGGATCGAGAGGGGCGGCATCTGGCATGACACGCACGCCCACCCGGTGACCGCGCCGGTCCTGGACGTCCTGGCCGAGTTGCGCTCCCGCGTCGACCCGCCGGGCGTCCTGCTGGAGCGCGACGACGCCTTCCCTCCGGGTGCGGAGCTGGCGGCCGAGCTGGAGACGGTCCGGGGCACGTTGCGGGCGGCGGCCCCGGTCGCCCGGGCAGGGGCGGACGCGGGGCCCTGGGCAGGAACGGTAGCCCAGGGGGCCTCGTCGACCCGTTCAGACACTTCCAGCCCTTCCGGCCCTTCCGGCCCTTCCGGCCCTTCCGGCCCTTCCGGCCCTTCCGGCCCTTCCGGCGATGGGCGTACAGGCGGGCCGCGCGACGCCTCACCCCTCGGCGCCGCCCGCCCCGGAGCCCGCGACCGTACCGCCGTCGCTCAGACCGCACTGCTCTCCGCGCTCGTCGCCGGGACCCCGGCCCCCGAGGGGTTCGACCACCGGCGGCTGCGGGTGCAGAGCCGGGCGCTGGCCGCCAAGCGGGCCGATGTCGTCGCCAAGGTGGCCCCCGAGCTGCCGGAGATCCTCGGTGACGGCTACCGCGCCGCGTTCCTCTCTTACGCCAAGTGCCACCCTATGAACGGCGGTTACCGGCGCGACGCCCTGGAGTTCGTCGAGCGGGTCCTCGTCTCCGGCGGTCTTTCCGACCCCGTCGCACAGCGTCGGCTGACGCACTGGTGGGAGGACCGTTCGGGGCCCCGGCCGCCGGGCCGGGCCACCCGTCTCGTCCGGGCGGCCCGTGCCGTCCTCGCAGGGAAGTGACCACCGCCATGAACGCCCTCGCCCTGCTGGTGACGCTCGCGGTCGCCCTCTCCACGGCGCTCCTCGTCGCGAAAGCCGCCGCCTCCCGCTCCGGCCGCCGCACCCCCGTCGGCTCCTCCTACCCCGTCCACGACCTCTACGAGGCGGCCTTCCTCAACGGCGGTCCGGCCAGGGTCGTGGACACCGCGTTCACCGCGCTGTACGGGGACGGACGCGTGCTCATCGGCGGGCCCGGGATCATCTCCGTACAGCGTGAACAGGCGCACGACCCGGTGGAACGCGCCGTGTTCCAGGTGCTGGCGACCGCTCCCAGCGGCGCCCTGAACGCGGTACGGGAAGCGGTCATGCGCCACCCGGCGGTGCAGGAGATCGGGGACGGGCTGGCGGAGCGCGGGCTGCTGGTGCCGCCCGCCGCGAGCCGTCCCGTGCGGCGGTGGGGGCTGATCCAGGGGGTGAGCTGCGTCGTCGGCTTCCCGCTCGCCGTCGCCGCCACGGTCCTCCAGTACGTGACCCACGACTCCCCGTTCGACATGCCGTTCCCGTTCGTCCTGAAGGTGCTGCCCGCGATCCTGCTCGGCGGGATCAGCGGGCTCGTCGTGGCGGCGGCGGCAGCGGGCCGGCTCACCCGCGCGGGCCGCCGCGCCGCCCACGAGTTCCGGACCGCCCACGCCTATCAGGTCACCCCGCCGTATCTCGTCGCCACCCAGGGGCTGCGCGCCCTGCCGGACCCCGTGCTCCAGGCCCAGCTGATCGCGGCGGCCGGGCTCCACGCACCCGCCGGGCGCTCGCGTCACCGGTACCGGACGGCGGGGGTCGTGGGAGGCACGGCAGCGGCGGCGGGCTTCGCGGCCACCACGGTGTGGTGCGCCGACGCGGGCCCCGGGCACGCGAGTTGCGGCGGGGCGAGCGGCGGCGGAACGGGCTCCGGGTGCGGCGCAGGGTCCGGGTGCGGCGGCTCGGGGTCGAGCTGCGGCGGCGGGTCCAGCTGCGGCGGGGGCTCCAGCTGCGGAGGCGGCGGAGGCGGCTGCGGCGGTTCCTGAGCGGCCCCTTTCAGGCACGCCGGCTTTCGAGCGGTCGCCCTCAAGCGGCGCGAACGGGTGGATCCACGCAACACGCCCGCCCGGTGCTGGACTTCACCCGCCCGCGCTCTCACCATCCCTTCTCCGCGTCCGCAGAGAGGCCCCGCCGTGAGAGCAGTACCCCTGTACGCAGCGATCGGCTCGCTGGTCCTGTCGGCCCTGGCCGGCACCGCACCGGCCGCCGCCTCGGACAGGACCGGCGGCTCCCCCGAGGCGCGCGGTACGGCGGTGGCGGCGGCCCGCGCGGCGGCGGCCGGGATCTCCTTCGGGGCCTGCCCGGAGGAGGAGATGTTCCCGGACTCCCTGGAGTGCGGCACCGTACGGGTCCCTCTGGACTACGCCCGTCCGGACGGTCGGACCATCCCCCTGGCCGTCAGCCGCACCCTCGCCACCGGTGAACCCGCCGACCGGCAGGGCTCCCTCGTCTACAACCCGGGCGGTCCCGGCGCCTCCAGCGTCACCTTCCCGCTCCTGGGCGAGATGTCCGAGTGGAAGGAGGTGGCCCGGGCCTACGACCTGGTCGGCTACGCGCCGCGCGGCGTCGGCGCCTCCGCGCCGCTCTCCTGCCAGGACCCCGCCGTCTTCACGCGGAGCCCCACCGACTCCCCCGCCCACCCCACCACCGCGGACAAGGAGCGGCGGATCGCCCAGGCGCGGGCGTACGCGCGGGGGTGCGAGAAGAGCGCGGGCGAGGCGCTGCGCCATTACACCTCGCTCAACAACGCCCGGGACCTGGAGGTGCTGCGGGCCGCCCTCGGCGACGAACAGTTGACCTTCATGGGGGCGTCCTACGGCACCTATCTGGGGTCCGTGTACGCGACCCTCTTCCCCTCACACGTACGCCGTATGGTCTTCGACTCCGCGGTCGACCCGGACCCGGAGAAGATCTGGTACCGCTCCAACCTCGACCAGTCACTCGCCTTCGAGTCCCGCTGGGAGGACTTCCGGCGCTGGGTCGCCCGGCACGACGACGTCTACGGGCTCGGCGCCTCCCCCGAGGCCGTGCAGCGCCATTACGACGACGTGCGCACCGCGCTCGCGGCCGAACCGGCGGACGGGACCGTGGGGCCCGGGCAGCTCCACGCGGGGTTCCTCCAGGCCGCGTACTACGACGACTACTGGGCGATGCGGGCCACCGCCCTCTCCGAGTACGTCCGGGGGAACCCGGAGCCGCTGGTCACGCAGCTGTCGCCGCGCGCGGTCACGGCGAAGGACGACGAGAACGCGCGGGCCGTCTACACCGCGGTCGAGTGCAACGACGCGCCCTGGCCCGAGGAGTGGGAGGTCTGGGACCGCGACCACACGGACCTGGCCCGCGTCGCCCCCTTCCAGACCTGGGACAACGCCTTCACCAACCTGCCGTGCGCGTTCTGGCCCGCGCCCCGGCAGCAGCCCCTGGATGTCTCCACGGAGTGGGGCGAGCTGCCGCCGGTGCTGATCCTGGCGGCGGAGCGGGACGCGGCGACCCCGTACAAGGGCGCGCTGGAGCTTCAACGGCGGCTGCGCGGCGCGGTGCTCGTGACGGAGCGGGGCGCCGGGACGCACGGGGTCGGCGGGTTCGGGAACGCCTGCGTGGACGAGCACCTGCGGCGCTATCTGCTGACGGGCGTAACGCCCTCCGGGGACGCCGAGTGCGCTCCGCGCGCGGAGCCGAACCCCGTCTCGCTGGACTAGGAATCCGGGGCCGGGAAAGGGGAACGGGCCCTGCGGAGTGCGGTGAACGCCCTCCACAGGGCCCGAAGCCGAACCCGGTGTCGCTGGAACGGCGGGCGGCACGGTCGGTGCCCGGTGCCCGTCTTCTGATCTTCCGGGTTGGGGTGGTGCGGGAACTCGCTGGCTATGCGAGCCCGGCCACCAGGTCGGCGATGTCCTTCCTGCGCCCCGTGTAGAACGGGATCTCCTCGCGCACGTGGAGCCGTGCCTCGGAGGCGCGCAGGTGGCGCATCAGGTCGACGATCCGGTACAGCTCGTCCGCCTCGAAGGCGAGGATCCACTCGTAGTCGCCCAGGGAGAAGGAGGCGACGGTGTTGGCGCGGACGTCCGGGTAGCCCCGGGCCATCTTGCCGTGGTCCGCGAGCATGCGGCGGCGGTCCTCGTCGGGCAGCAGGTACCAGTCGTAGGACCGTACGAAGGGGTAGACGCTGATGTAGTCGCGCGGGGTCTCGTCGGCGAGGAACGCCGGGATGTGCGACTTGTTGAACTCGGCGGGCCGGTGCAGGGCCATGTTCGACCAGACCGGCTCCAGCGCGCGACCGAGCGCGGTGCGGCGGAAGAGGTTGTAGGCGTCCTGGAGCTGGTCCGAGGTCTCGGCGTGCCACCAGATCATCAGGTCGGCGTCGGCGCGGAGACCGGAGAGGTCGTAGGTGCCGCGCACGGTGACGTCCTTGGCCGCGAGCTGGTCGAACAGCTCCTGGACCTCGTCCGCGTATCCCGTCCGGTCCAGCGGCAGCACGTCGCGGAGTTTGAAGACCGACCAGAGGGTGTAGCGGATGACCTCGTTGAGGTCCTTGGCCTTCTTTCCGGCGTTCGGACTCTTGCTGGGCGTCGCAGTCTCAGGAGCACTCATACGGCTATTGTCCCGCCTCGCTCCCGGTGCCCCGAACCAGGGTCGACGTGGCGATGATCTCGCTCGTGATCTTCCCCGTCAGGTCCTGGGCGATCTCGTCGGCCGCCCGCTGCGCGCTCGCGACACAGGCGGGGATGCCGACCCCGTCGTAGACCGCGCCGCAGACGCGGAGCGCGGGCAGCTTCGCGACCTCGTCGCGGATGCGGGCGACGCGGGTGTGGTGGCCGACCGGGTACTGCGGGAGGCCGCCGATCCAGCGGGTGACCTCGGTGTCGACGGGGCGGGCGGCGAGTCCGGTGGCTTCGCGCAGGTCACGCAGGGATACGGCGACGAGTTCGCCGTCCTCGCGGTGCAGGTGGTCCTCCTCGCCGTAGCGGCCGACGGAGGTGCGGAGCACGAAGAGGTCGGGGGCGGCGTCCGCGACCCACCGCCACTTGTTGCTGGAGAAGGTGGAGGCCTTGATGGTGCGGCCCTCGACCGGCGGCACGAGGAAGCCCGAGCGGCCGCGCAGGGCCGCCAGCCCCTCGATGTCGGCGCGGCGGAAGGCCATCGTGACCAGGGCCATCGAGGCGTACTCGACTCCGGTCAGCTCGGTGGAGGCGGCCGGGGACTCGGCGGCCAGCAGGGCGGAGGCGGACCAGGCGGGTGTGGCCAGGACGACGCCGTCGGCGGTGATCACCCCGGTGTCGGTGCGGACCGCCCAGCCCGTGGCCGTACGGGTCAGGCCGAGGACCGGGGTCTCGGTCCGGATCTCGCCGCCCCCGGCCCGTACGGCATCGCCCACGGCCCCCGGAAGGGTGCCGACGCCGCCTCGGAGGCCCTGGAAGACGGGGCCGGTCTGCTGCCGGGCCGCCGCCCGCTGCTGGATGCGGCGGACCGCCTCCAGCAGCGGGCCGCCCTCCCTCACCTCTTCGAAGAGCTGCGGCACGGCGGCGCGCAGCGAGATCCGGTAGGCGTCGCCCGCGTAGACCCCGCCGAGGAGGGGTTCCACCAGCCGGTCGACGACCTCGCGGCCGAGCCGGTCCGCCACGTACGCGCCGACGGCCACGTCGTCCCCGACGGGCGTCGGGGTCAGGTCGCGCTCCTGGGCGATCCGGGCCAGCCCTTCGGGGGACAGCACCCCCTCCAGGGCCGCCGGGTCGCCGGGGACCCCCATGACGTGGCCCTTGGGCATCGGGCGCAGCGCGTCGCGGGTCCAGAGGGAGGCGGTGGCTGTGGCGGGCGGCTGGAGGCGGCCGGAGAGGCCGACAGCCTCGGCCAGGGCGACGGCCTCGGGGCGGCGGGCGAGTACCGACTCGGCGCCGAGGTCGACCTGGGCGCCCGCGACCTCGCCGGTCATGAGCTTGCCGCCGAGCCGGTCGGTCGCCTCCAGGAGCGTGACCCGCAGGCCGGCGGCGACCAGGCGGTGGGCGGCGGCCAGTCCGGCGATGCCGCCGCCGATGACGGCGACGTGGCGCGCGGGCGTGTCCGCATCCTGCTGTGAACGCTGCATGGGTCCATGCTCTCAAACTCCTTCCCGGCCCCGACCGTGACCACTTCGAAACCTGCGGCGGGAAACCGGTTCGGGGACGGCCGCGTCGAATCGGCACTGTCAACGACTGTCCTGGGGGGACCTGTTATGACCAGCAAGAACGGCCGCTTCCTCGCCCGCCCGCCCCGTGTGCACCGCCACCGCCGGGCCCGTCTCCGCGCGGCCCTGGGGGCGGGCGCACTCGGTGCGGTGCTGTTCGTCGGCGGCTGCGGGGCGGACGGGAGCATGTCCGACCGGAGCACGGAAAGCGCGAGCGACCTCAAGGCCGGGGCGCCGCAGGGGCTCGTGGACGAGCAGTACGCGCCGGACGGGGCGAAGGAGGACGGGTCCGCGGCGGCGTCCGCCGCTCCTGAGGGTGCGGCGATGAGCGCCGACCAGCAGCGGAAGGCACCGAAGCCGGGGGCTGCGGGCACCCATGTCATCCGGACCACCGAGCTGTCGGTGGAGGTGAGGAGCGTCCCGAAGGCGGCGGCCGCCGCCCGGAGCACGGTGGAGGCGAGCGGGGGTCTGGTGACGACCGAGACCACCGAGCGGATCGACGACCTGCACGAGACCTCGCACCTGGTGCTGCGGGTGCCGCAGGACCGCTACCAGGAGGTGCTGGGCAAGCTCGTCGGCGCCGGGAAGCTGCTCTCCCGGTCCTCGAACGCCAAGGACGTCACCGACCAGGTCGTGGACGTCGAGAGCCGGATCGCCACCCAGCGGGCGAGCGTGGCAAGGGTGCGGGAGCTGATGGACAAGGCGGAGAAGCTCGCCGATGTCGTCACCCTGGAAGGGGAGCTGAGCAGCCGTCAGGCCGATCTGGAGTCGCTGCTGGCCCAGCAGGCGAGCCTGAAGGACCGCACCTCGCTGGCGACGATCACCCTGGACCTGACCGAGCCGGACGCCCCGCGCAAGGGCGGGAAGGGCGACGATCCGGGGTTCCTGGACGCGCTGGGCGGCGGCTGGGACGCGTTCGTGACGATGTTCCGGTGGATCGCGGTGGCGCTCGGCGCCTCGGCCCCGTTCCTGGGGACGGCGGCGCTGGTGCTGGTGGTGTGGCGGACGCTGCGCGCCCGGCGGAAGGCCCGTACGGCAGCGGAGGCACCGGGTCCGGAAGCACGGACGGGAGCACAGCCCGAGGCTGGGAGCACACCGGCCCCCTGAGCGCCGTAGCGTGGGGTCCCTGACGGCGGAACACGGCGCGACACGGCGGACGCGTCCGTCCGGGCCGGCACGGTCGACCGTGTCGGCCCGGACGGCACGGCCGGCACGGCGGAAGGGGCCCGGAGACATGGCAGCGGAGCGACTCGTGGTGATCGGCGGCGGGGGGGGGGGGGGGGCCCTCCCGGTCCCAGCCCCCCGGATCCAGGAGGACGACGGCGTGAAGGGGGTTCCCTTCCCCCCCCCCCTCCCCCCCCCCCCCCCCCCCCCCATCCCCCCCCCTCCCCCCCCCCCCCCCCCCCCCCCCCCCCCCCCCCCCCCCCCCCCCCCCCCCCCCCCCCCCCCCCCCCCCCCCAGGCCCGCAGGCTCAAGGGGCCCGACGAGCTGGAGGTCGTCGCCTTCGAGCGTTCCCGCTACACCTCGTACTCCGCCTGCGGCATCCCGTACTGGGTGAGCGGGGACGTGAAGCACCGGGACGACCTCATCGCCCGTACCCCCCAGGAGCACCGCGATCGGGACATCGACCTGCGGATGCGCACCGAGGTCACGGAGATCGACCTGGCCGGGCAGCGGGTGCGGGCGGTGGACCGGGAGAGCGGCGACGCGTACTGGACGGGGTTCGACAAGCTGGTGGTCGCCACCGGGGCCCGGCCGGTGCGCCCCGCGCTGCCGGGGATCGACGCGCCGGGCGTGCACGGCGTGCAGACCCTGGGCGACGGGCAGGCTCTGCTGGACTCGCTGGATGCCCTGGACCCCGGCCGGAGGCGGCGGGCCGTCGTGGTCGGGGCCGGGTACATCGGCGTCGAGATGGCCGAGGCGATGCTGAAGCACGGCTTCGAGGTGACCGTCCTCAACCGGGGGAAGCAGCCGATGGCGACGCTCGACCCGGACATGGGCGAACTCGTCCACGAGGCGATGGACGGGCTCGGGATCACCACGGTCAACGGCGCGTCGGTGACCGCGATCCTGACGGGCCCGGACGGCCGGGTGAGCGAGGTGGCGACCGAGGAGCGGACCTACCCGGCGGACGTGGTGGTCCTCGGCATCGGCGTCGAGCCGGAGGCGGAGCTGGCGCGGGCGGCGGGGCTCGCGGTGGGGCCGCACGGCGGGATCCTCACGGACCTGGCGATGCGGGCGGTGGGCCACGAGAACGTCTGGGCGGGCGGCGACTGCGTGGAGGTCCTGGACCTGGTGGCGGGCCGCACCCGCCACATCGCACTGGGCACCCATGCCAACAAGCACGGCCAGGTGATCGGGTCCAACGTGGGCGGCGGCTACGGCACGTTCCCGGGTGTCGTCGGTACGGCGGTGAGCAAGGTATGCGACCTGGAGATCGCCCGGACCGGGCTGCGGGAGAAGGACGCCCGCGCGGTGGGGTTGCGCTATGTAACGGCGACCATCGAGTCGACGCAGCGGGCGGGCTACTACCCGGGGGCGAAGCCGATGACGGTGAAGATGATCGCGGAGCGCCGTACGGGCCGGCTGCTCGGGGTGCAGATCGTGGGCCGCGAGGGGTCCGCGAAACGGGTGGACGTGGCGGCGGTGGCGCTGACGGCCGGGATGACGGTGGAGCAGATGACGGCGCTCGACCTCGGCTACGCCCCGCCGTTCTCGCCGGTGTGGGACCCGGTGCTGGTGGCGGCCCGGAAGACGGTGGCGGCGGTGCGGGGCGCGGGGAGCTGAGGCCGGTCCCGGGTGCGGGGAGGCATCCGGGTGTCCGGGGCGCGGGGAGCTGACTGGGCCTCCCGCGCCCGGGCCCGTCCGCCTCAGCGCGCGGTCTGCTCGTGGACGTAGCTCACGAGCCGGGTGAGCGCGTCCGGGTCCATCGACGGCATGACGCCGTGGCCCAGGTTGAAGACGTGGCCCTCCAGACCGGCGGCGGCGTCCAGCACCTCGCGGGTCTTGGCCTCGACCGCCGGGGTGGGCGCGAAGAGGACGGCCGGGTCCAGGTTGCCCTGGAGCGCCTTGCCGGGGCCGACGCGGCGTGCTGCCTCGTCCAGCGGGACCCGCCAGTCGACGCCGACGACGTCCGCCCCGGCCTCGCCCATCAGCCCGAGCAGCTCGCCGGTGCCGACGCCGAAGTGGATGCGGGGGACGTCGTACGGGGCGACGGCGTCGAAGACCTTCGCGGAGGCGGGGAGGACCGAGCGGCGGTAGTCGGCGGGGGCGAGAGCGCCGACCCAGGAGTCGAAGAGCTGGACGGCGGAGGCGCCGGCCTCGATCTGGACCTTGAGGAAGGCGCCGGTGATCTCCGCGAGCCGGTCCACGAGGTCGGCCCAGAGCCGCGGGTCGCCGTACATCATGGCCTTGGTGCGCTCGTGGCTGCGCGAGGGGCCGCCCTCGACCAGGTAGCTGGCGAGGGTGAAGGGGGCTCCGGCGAAGCCGATGAGCGGGGTGGCGCCCAGCTCGGCGGTGAGCATCCCGATGGCCTCGGTGACGTACGGGACGTCCTCGGGGGTGAGGTCGCGCAGCCGGGCCAGGTCGGCGCGGGTGCGGATCGGCTCGGCGACGACGGGGCCGACGCCGGGCTTGATGTCGAGGTCGATGCCGATGGCCTTGAGCGGGACCACGATGTCGCTGAAGTAGATCGCGGCGTCGACCTTGTGGCGGCGGACGGGCTGGAGGGTGATCTCGGTGACCAGCTCCGGCATCATGCAGGAGTCGAGCATCGCGATGCCCTCGCGGACCTTCAGGTACTCGGGGAGCGAGCGCCCCGCCTGCCGCATGAACCAGACCGGCGTGTGCGGGACCGGTTCGCGTCGGCACGCCTTGATGAAGGCCGAGTCCCGGGTGGCGTTCCGGGCGGGGTGGTGGCTGGCGGCGGTCGTCGTCTGCTGGCCCGAAGGGCGGTCGTTGGCGCTCACGCACCAAATCTTCGCACGCACGGGGAAGGAGCCCGGCGCCGCACGGGTGTCTCTCCCTGCGCGAGGGCCGCGTTCCGCCTACTCTTCCCGGCATGGCTCCGGCTCAGGGACAGTTCTCCGATCATTCCGATGGCGCTGACGGCAAGGGCGGTGCGGAGGGTCCTCCGGTCCCGCCCGCGTTCCGGTGCGCGGTCGACGCGTTGCGCTCCGCGCGGCTCCGCCCGGAGCTGGAGGTGGAGACCACACGGCCGCCGCAGCGGCTGGCTCCCCACGCGTACGCCCTGGAGGCGGCGGTGGTGGACGGCGAGGACGACCTCGCGGACGGCCGGCTGGTCCTGCTGCACGATCCGGCGGGGCACGACGCCTGGCAGGGGACGTTCCGGCTGGTGACCCTGGTGCGGGCGGAGCTGGAACCGGAGATGGCCGCCGATCCGCTGCTGCCGGAGGTGTGCTGGTCCTGGCTGACGGGGGCGCTGGACGCGCGCGGATTGTCGTACGGGGAAGCCGGAGGGACGGTGACACGCGCCGGATCGCACTACTTCGGTGCGCTGGGCGCGCGCCGTCCGGCGACGCAGATCGAGATCCGGGCCTCGTGGACGCCGCGCGAGGGGCGCGGCGGGGTGCCGGACGCGGCGTCGCACCTGATGGCCTGGGGTGAGCTGCTCTGCCAGATCGCGGGGCTGCCGCCGTCGGACCCGGCGGACGCGGCGGTGGTGACGCTGCCGCAGCGGCGTGGTCCGCAGGTTTCGTAACCCAGCGTCACCCGTTTCGCACATACACCGGCTCTCTTTTCGTACAATCGATCGCGCGTCCTATTTGCCCGAATTGTTACTCACCAAATAGTGATCTTCCTCTAAAGGAGGACGGGTCTGCTGCCGAAGAGGTCAATGACCCTTCAAGCACGGTTCGCCCCGGCTTCATCCCCCGAGCCGGCCCCGTCCCGCCACTCCCCCAGGAGGCCTGGTGTCCGTTCTCCTTGAGCAGCCCGCAAGCCTGGTCGCCTACCGCCCGAACAAGCCGACGGCCATGGTCGTCGTGGCCGACCCGCGCGTCCGTTCCACCGTCACCCGCCATCTGTGGGCCCTCGGAGTACGTGACGTCATCGAGGCGTCGTCCATCGCGGAGGCACGTCCCCGCGTCGGCAACCCGCGCGACATCTGCATTGCCGACGTCCACCTGCCCGACGGTTCCGGGCTGACCCTGCTGTCCGAGACCCGCGCCGCAGGCTGGCCCAACGGTCTCGCCCTCTCCGCCGCCGACGACATCGGCGCCGTTCGCAACGCCCTCGCGGGCGGCGTGAAGGGGTACGTCGTCACCGGCACCCGAACCAACATCGGCCACCCCACCCGTCCCGGCGTCGCCCCCATCGGCGCCAACGCCGCCCGTATGCACCGCCGTCCCCCCGGTTCCCCGAGCCACCCGGGCGGCTACCGCGAACTGTCCGGCCGCGAGGTGGAGGTGCTCCGCCTGGTCGCCGAGGGCCAGTCCAACAAGGCCATCGGCGTCTCGATGGGCCTCTCCGCCCTGACCGTCAAGTCCCACCTGGCCCGGATCGCCCGCAAGCTCGGCACCGGCGACCGCGCCGGAATGGTCGCCGTCGCCCTGCGGACGGGCATCATCCACTGACCGCCCCCGCCCGGACGTGCACCGATGCGCCTCCGGCTGGAATACGCGCATGGCCACCCGTCGACGTAACGTTACGTCGACGGGTGGCGCGTATACACAGATACCCTTGACGGGTGACCGACGCCCAAGAGACCGCAGCAGACACCTCACTGCGAACCACCGGGGGCGCTCCCCCGGACGACGTCGCCCCGGCGCCGATCCCCTTGCTCGAACCGCGCGAGGGCATCCCCCCGGTGGTGGCCTCCGACGACGCCCTCGCCCGGGTGATCGCGGACTTCGCCCGCGGCACCGGACCGGTGGCCGTCGACGCCGAGCGCGCCTCCGGCTACCGCTACGGCCAGCGCGCCTACCTCGTCCAGCTGCGCCGCGACGGCGCGGGCAGCGCCCTGGTGGACCCGGTCGGCTGCCCCGACCTCTCCGGCCTCTCCACCGCCCTGACCGGCTCGGAGTGGATCCTGCACGCCGCCACCCAGGACCTGCCCTGCCTGCGGGACATAGGCATGGCCCCCACCTCTCTCTTCGACACCGAGCTGGCCGGACGGCTCGCGGGATTCCCGCGCGTCGGGCTCGGCGCCATGGTGGAGAACGTCCTCGGTTACGCCCTGGAGAAGGGCCACTCCGCCGTCGACTGGTCCACCCGCCCGCTGCCCGAGCCCTGGCTGCGGTACGCGGCGCTCGACGTGGAGCTGCTGATCGACCTGCGCGACGCGCTGGAGGAGGAGCTGGAGCGGCAGGGGAAGCTGGAGTGGGCCCGGGAGGAGTTCGAGGCCATCGCCTCGGCGCCGCCGGCCCCGCCCCGCAAGGACCCCTGGCGCCGCACCTCGGGCATGCACAAGGTCCGCCGCCGCCGTCAGATGGCGGTCGTCCGCGAGCTGTGGAACGCCCGGGACCAGGTGGCCCAGCGGCGGGACATCTCCCCCGGCAAGGTGCTCGGCGACGCGGCGATCGTGGAGGCGGCTCTCGCGCTGCCCGCCAACGTCACGGCGCTCGCCGCGCTGCCCGGATTCGGCCACCGGATGGGGCGTCGGCAGCTGGAGCAGTGGCAGGCGGCGGTGGAGCGGGCCAAGGCCCTGCCGGAGTCGGAGCTGCCTCAGCCCGGTCAGCAGCCGGCCGGGCCGCCGCCCCCGCGTTCCTGGGCCGACAAGGACCCGGCGGCCGCGGCCCGGCTCTCGGCTGCCCGCGCGGCCGTCTCGGAGCTGGCCGAGCGGCTCCACATGCCCCAGGAGAACCTGATCACCCCCGACACCGTGCGCCGGGTCTGCTGGGAGCCGCCGAAGAGCCTGACGCCGAGCGCGGTGGAGGACACCCTCGCGGCGTACGGGGCACGACGCTGGCAGATCGAGCAGGTCGGCCCGCTCCTGCTGCGGGCGCTCGCCGCGGGCGGCTGAGCCCCTCACCCCGGACACCCCCGGTCACCGGCCGGGGGTTTTCCGTTACCGGGAGCGGCCCGGCCGCTCCGCGGACCCTGTTCGCGGACCGAACCGATGGTCGAAATCGCGCCAGGTTCGGAGCCGCTGCCTCCGCCTCGCGGGCGCTGCCGAAGGCCCCCGCCCGATGTGACCTTCGACGCTCCGGCCACGGGGGGTGGGCAGTCTGGTTACCCGCAAGTAGCATGAGGGCAGGCGGTGCGCCCCCGGGCGTGCCCCGCAGCAGTGCCATCCCGCACCCTGGAGGAGAGCCATCGTGCCTCGTACCATCCGGGACGTCGTCTTCGTCGACGGCGTCCGCACCCCGTTCGGCAAGGCGGGCCCGAAGGGCATCTACCACGAGACCCGCGCCGATGACCTCGTCGTGAAGGCGATCCGGGAGCTGCTGCGCCGCAACCCGGACCTGGACCCCAAGAAGATCGACGAGGTCGCCATCGCCGCGACCACGCAGATCGGGGACCAGGGCCTCACGCTGGGCCGCACCGCCGGAATCCTGGCCGGTCTGCCGCAGTCCGTCCCCGGCTACTCGATCGACCGCATGTGCGCGGGCGCGCTGACCGCCGTCACCTCGACGGCCGGCTCCATCGCCTTCGGCGCGTACGACGTCGTCGTGGCCGGTGGCGTCGAGCACATGGGCCGCCACCCGATGGGCGAGGGCGTCGACCCGAACCCGCGCTTCGTGTCGGAGAAGCTGGTCGACGAGTCCGCCCTGTTCATGGGCATGACGGCGGAGAACCTGCACGACCGCTACCCCACCATCACCAAGGAGCGCGCCGACGCCTACGCGGTGCGCTCGCAGGAGAAGGCCGCCAAGGCGTACGCCAACGGCAAGATCCAGCAGGACCTGGTACCGGTCTCCGTGCGCCGCACCAACGCCGAGGCGGGCGAGACGGGCTGGGGCCTGGTCACCGCCGACGAGCCGATGCGGCCGGGCACCACCATGGAGTCCCTGGCGGGCCTGAAGACCCCCTTCCGCGCCCACGGCCGGGTCACGGCCGGTAACGCCGCGGGTCTCAACGACGGCGCCACCGCCTCGCTGCTGGCGGCCGAGGACGTCGCCCGCGAGCTGGGCCTCCCGGTCAAGATGCGCCTGGTCTCGTACGCCTTCGCGGGCGTCGAGCCGGAGGTCATGGGCTACGGCCCGATCCCGGCCACCGAGAAGGCACTGGCCCAGGCCGGTCTGACCATCGACGACATCGGCCTCTTCGAGGTCAACGAGGCCTTCGCCGTGCAGGTGCTCGCCTTCCTGGAGCACTACGGCATCGCCGACGACGACGCCCGCGTCAACCAGTACGGCGGCGCCATCGCGTACGGCCACCCGCTGGCCTCCTCCGGCGTCCGGCTCATGACGCAGCTGGCCCGGCAGTTCGAGGAGCAGCCCGAGGTCCGCTACGGCCTGACGACGATGTGCGTCGGCTTCGGCATGGGCGCCACGGTCATCTGGGAGAACCCGCACTTCAACGCTGACGGAGGCGACAAGTGAGCACCACCACTGAGCTTCTGAAGGGTGCGGCCGAGCTGTTCCCCGGTGAGGTCGTCACGCAGGCGCACGTACGCCACCTGGACCTGCCGTACGGCGCCGGGCGGTTCGCGCTGATCACGCTCGACAACGGCCTGGACCACACCAAGCCGACCACCTTCGGACCGCAGTCGCTGGCGAACCTGAACGCCGCGATCGACCAGGTCGAGAAGGAGGCGTCCGAGGGCACCATCACCGGCGTCGGCATCACCGGCAAGCCGTTCATCTTCGCCGTCGGCGCGGACCTCAAGGGCGTCGAGCTGCTCGGCCGCCACGAGGACGCGCTGGCGATCGGCAAGGGCGGCCACGACGTCTTCCGCCGCCTCTCCGGCCTCGCGGTCCCGACGTTCGCGTACTACAACGGCGCGGCGATGGGCGGCGGTGTCGAGGTCGGACTGCACTGCAGCTACCGCACCGTCTCCACCGCCATCCCGGCGTTCTCGCTGCCCGAGGTCTTCCTCGGCCTGGTCCCGGGCTGGGGCGGCTGCGCGATCCTCCCGAACCTGATCGGTGCGGACCGCGCGGTCTCGGTGATCATCGAGAACTCGCTCAACCAGAACCGCCAGCTCAAGGGCAAGCAGGTCTTCGAGCTCGGCATCGCGGACGCGATCTTCGAGGGCGCGGACTTCCTGGAGCAGTCGCTCGTGTGGACCGCGAACGTGCTCAAGGGCTCGGTCACGGTTGAGCGCGCCGAGATCGACCGCGGTGACGCCTGGGACGCGGCTGTCGCCCGCGGCCGGGCCATCGCCGACTCCAAGGTGCACGGCGCGGCCCCGGCGGCGTACCGCGCGCTGGACATCATCGCGGCGGCGAAGGACGGCGACCTGTCCGCCGGCTTCGACGCCGAGGACCAGGCGCTCGCGGACCTGATCATGGGCGGCGAGCTGCGCAGCGGCATCTACGCCTTCAACCTGGTCCAGAAGCGCGCCAAGCGCCCGGCCGGTGCCCCGGACAAGAACCTGGCCCGCCCGGTCACCAAGGTCGGTGTCGTCGGCGCCGGTCTGATGGCCTCGCAGCTGGCGCTGCTGTTCCTGCGCCGCCTGGAGGTCCCGGTCGTCCTCACGGACATCGACCAGGAGCGCGTCGACAAGGGTGTGGGCTACGTCCACGCCGAGATCGAGAAGCTGCTCGGCAAGGGCCGCATCAACCAGGACAAGGCCAACCGCCTCAAGGGCCTGGTCTCCGGTGTCCTCGACAAGGCCGAGGGGTTCGCGGACGCGGACTTCATCATCGAGGCCGTCTTCGAGGAGATCGGCGTCAAGCAGCAGGTGTTCGCGGAGGTCGAGGCGGTCGCCCCGGCGCACGCGATCCTCGCCACCAACACCTCCTCGCTCTCGGTGACCGAGATGGCGTCGAAGCTGAAGAACCCGGAGCGGGTCGTCGGCTTCCACTTCTTCAACCCGGTCGCGATCCTCCCCCTGCTGGAGATCGTCCGCGGCGAGCAGACCGACGACGCCTCGCTGGCGACGGCGTTCGGTGTGGCCCGCAAGCTGAAGAAGACCGCGGTCCTGGTGAAGGACGCCCCGGCGTTCGTCGTCAACCGCATCCTCACCCGCTTCATGGGCGAGATCCAGAACGTCATCGACGAGGGCACCCCGGTCGAGGTCGCGGAGAAGGCCGTCGAGCCGCTCGGCCTGCCGATGTCCCCGCTGGTCCTTCTGGAGCTGGTCGGCCCGGCCATCGGCCTGCACGTCTCCGAGACCCTGAACCGCGCCTTCCCGGAGCGCTTCACGGTCTCCGAGAACCTGGCCGCGGTGGTCAAGGCCGGCAAGCGCGGCTTCTACGTCTACGACTCCGGCGCGCCGGTCCTCGACCCCGAGGTCGCCGCCCTCCTCAAGCAGGGCGACACCGTCCTCACCGAGGAGCAGACCCGCGACCGCGTGCTCGACGCGGTGGCGCAGGAGATCGGCCTGATGCTGGAGGAGGGCGTCGTCGCCGAGGCCCAGGACATCGACCTGTGCCTGATCACCGGCGCGGGCTGGCCCTTCCACCTGGGCGGCATCACGCCGTACCTGGACCGCGAGGGCGTCTCCCAGCGGGTGAACGGCAAGCCGTTCCTGGAGCAGGGCGTGGCGAGCGTGCCCGCCTAGCGCGGACACCGGTCACCGGACGGGCCGTACGGGAGCGATCCCGTACGGCCCGTCGTCGTACCGCCGTCGCTCCGCGAAAGAGCGGGGCACTCACTGGTGTGCGTGCCGCGCCAGTTGTCTATAGTGCTGTTCCCCGCACCACGACCGCCGGACCGGCTCCACCCCCCACCCGAGTCCCCCGCACTCGGCCCCCGCCCGGGCCACGAGATTTGAGGACTCGACCCAGGATGAGCAACGACGCCATACCCGCGGGCCCCCGCGCCTTGCGACGCGCGGCCGGGCTCCGTAGGCGCCGCCGCGGCCTCAAGATCACCCTCATCGTCCTCCTCGTCCTGCTGCTCGCCGCGGGCGGCACCGCCTACTGGCTCTACAGCCGGCTCGACGGCAACATCACGGCCGTCGACATCGACAGGGCGCTCGGGGACGACCGGCCGGAGAAACTCCCCACCAGCGGACAGAACCTGCTGGTTTTGGGGTCGGACTCGCGGGCCGGGGCGGAGAACGAGGAGCTGGGCGGCGGGAAGGCCGGTGGTGCGCGCTCCGACACCGCGCTGGTGGTGCACATCCCCGAGGGACGGTCCAAGGCCGTCGCCGTCTCCATACCCCGCGACACCCTGGTGACCCGGCCCGAGTGCGCCGAGGACGGCGGGGCGACGGTTCCCGCCAAGGAGCGCGTCATGTTCAACTCCGTCTACGCCCAGGTCGGCCCGGCCTGTGTGGTGAAGACGGTGGAGAAGATGTCCGGTGTGCGGATCGACCACTATCTGGAGATCGACTTCTCCGGGTTCAAGGATCTGGTCGACGCGATCGGCGGTGTCACCATGGATGTGGAGCAGGACATCCACGACAAGGCGTCGGGGCTGAACCTGACCGCCGGTCAGCAGCGGCTGGACGGCACCCAGTCCCTCGCGTACGTACGGACCCGGCACGGCATCGGGGACGGCAGCGACCTCGGTCGCATCGGGCTCCAGCAGCAGTTCCTGATCGCCCTGCTCTCCGAGGTCAAGTCGCAGGATCTGCTGGGCAGTCCGGCGAACTCGTACAAGATCGCGAACTCGGCCACCAAGGCGCTCACCACCGACTCGGGGCTCGCCTCGCTCACCTCGCTGGCGGAGTTCGGCCGCTCGATGAACGGTATCGACCCGGCCTCGATGGAGACGATCATGCTGCCGGTGGCGTACGACAAGACCGACCCGAACCGCGTGGTCGCCGCCGAACCGCAGGCCGGTCAGCTCTGGAAGGCGATCCGCGAGGACACCGCGATCCCCGAGGAAGCGAAGAAGTCCCCCGCCACCGGCGGCTGACCGTGCCCGACGGGGGCCTCCGCGTGGCACCCTGCCGGGATGAGCGGTGACACGGTGGTACTGGTGATCGTGGATGGGGCCAACGTGGTCGGCTCCGTGCCCGACGGATGGTGGCGGGACCGGCACGGTGCCGCCGAGCGGCTGCGGGACTCGCTGGTCCCGTACGCGGCGGACGGGGTGCCGGGGGTGCCCGGGCCCGTCACGATCGTGCTCGTCGTCGAGGGGGCCGCGCGGGGCGTCGCCTCCGTGCCGGGCGTCGAGGTCGTCTCCGCCCCGGGCAGCGGTGACGACCTGATCGCCGAGCTGGCGGCGGGCGCCGGACCGGAGCGCGGGTGCGTCGTCGTCACCGCCGACCGGGGGCTGCGGCAGCGGGTCGAGGCGCACGGGGCGCGGTGCGTGGGACCCCGTACGGTACGGCCCTAGGCCCCGGACCTGTCCGGGTCCGACAGGCGCGGTGTCCTCGAATGATCACGGCTGGTGGATGGTGGTGTCGTGATACGCCGTCATGAACGGTCCGATGCCGCGGGCGACGTCGACGACAGAACCTAGCGGCCTCCCCTGCCCAGGCGGCTGTGCGAGCGCCCGTACACGAAGTAGATGATCACGCCGAGCGCCATCCAGCCGGCGAACCGCACCCAGGTCTCCACCGGCAGGTTGAGCATCAGCCAGACCGAGGCGGCCACCGAGGCGATCGGCAGGAACGGCACCCACGGGGTGCGGAAGGCGCGGGGCAGGTCGGGGCGGGTACGGCGCAGGACCAGGACGCCGAGGGCGACGACGACGAACGCGAAGAGTGTGCCGATGTTCACCAGGGTGGCAAGTTCGTCGATGCTCGTGAACCCGGCGATGACCGCGATCACCGCACCGAGCAGGATCGTCGGGCGGTAGGGGGTCCGGAAGCGCGGGTGCGTCCGGGAGAAGAAGCGCGGGAGCAGACCGTCACGGCTCATCGCGAAGAAGACACGGGTCTGGCCGAGCAGCAGGATCATGCAGACCGTGGTCAGGCCGACCGCGGCCCCGAAGCTGATCAGACCGGCGTAGAAGGGGTGTCCGGTGGCTTTGAAGGCGTCGGCGAGCGGGGCGCTGACGGAGAGTTCGCTGTAGTGCTGCATGCCGGTGACGACGATCGAGACCGTCACGTAGAGCACCGTGCAGATGATGAGCGAGCCGAGGATGCCGCGCGGCATGTCGCGCTGGGGCAGCTTGGTCTCCTCGGCTGCGGTGGCCACCACGTCGAAGCCGATGAAGGCGAAGAAGACGATGGAGGCGGCGGTGAAGATGCCCATGACACCGAAGTTGGTGGGCTCGTAGCCGAAGACCGCCTGGACCATCGGGGAGTCCCAGCCCGAGCCGGTGGGCTGCTTCTCGGACGGCGGGATGAAGGGCTTGTAGTTCTCGGCCTTGATGAAGAAGAGCCCCGCGATGATCACCATGAGGACCACGCCGACCTTGATCGCCACGACGACCGACGTGACCCGGGCGGAGAGCTTCATGCCGATGACCAGGATGACGGTCAGGATCAGCACCAGGACGAAGGCCAGCAGGTCGAAGCCGAACCCTTCCGCCGCGTCGGGCCCCGAGAGCACTTCGGGCATCGTCCAGTGGACGTTGTCCATCAGGGAGCGGACGTAGCCGGACCAGCCGACCGCGACCACCGCCGTGCCGAGCGCGAACTCCAGCACCAGGTCCCAGCCGATGATCCAGGCCACCAGCTCACCGAGCGAGGCGTACGAGAAGGTGTACGCGGACCCGGCCACCGGGACGGTGGAGGCGAACTCGGCGTAGCAGAGCGCGGCCAGCGCGCAGACGACGCCCGCGACGACGAAGGCGATGGCGGTCGCCGGGCCCGCCGTCTCCTTGGCGACCTTGCCCGTCAGGACGAAGATGCCGGTACCGATGATGACCCCGACACCGAAGACCGTGAGGTCCACGGCGGAGAGGGACTTCTTGAGCGCGTGCTCGGGCTCCTCGGTGTCAAGGATCGACTGCTCGACCGATTTCGTGCGGAACATACCGCTTCCGCGGGGTGGTGTGACCTGCGCGCTCACCTGCGTACCTCCACGCACTCGTTGTGAACGCCATGGTGAGGACTGGAATGCGCGGGAGCACTCCATCCGGCCCGCTTCATACGGATGGGCCGGGAGAACCACCCGGACAGGGGTCGTCTTCCCGGCCCATCGGCCCGAAACAGGTCAGTCGCGGGCGGGCTGCACCGCGCGGCTCTCGAAGCGGCCGTCGAGCTTGGCGACCAGGCCGGTGACCTGGCGGGCGATGTCCGGCGCGGTCAGCCCGATCTCGGCCATGACCTCACCGCGCGAGGCGTGGTCAAGGAAGACCGGCGGGATACCGAAGTCGCGCAGCGGTACGTCGACACCGGCGTCGCGCAGCGCCTGGGCGACGGCGGAACCGACGCCTCCGGCGCGGCTGTTGTCCTCGACGGTGACGACGACGCGATGACGCTCGGCGAGCGGGGCGAGCGCCTCGTCGACCGGCTTGACCCAGCGCGGGTCGACGACGGTGGAGGAGATGCCCTGGGCGTCCAGCAGATCCGCGATCTCCAGGCACATCGGGGCGAGCGCACCGACGGAGACGATCAGGACGTCCGGGCGGTCCGCCTCGGGCTCGCGCAGGATGTCCATGCCGCCCGCCCGGCCGACCGCCTTGACCGCCGGGCCGACCGCTCCCTTGGAGAAGCGGACCACGGTGGGCGCGTCGTCGACGGCGACGGCCTCGCGGAGCTGGGCGCGGACCTGGTCGGCGTCGCGCGGGGCGGCGATCCGCAGGCCGGGGACGACCTGGAGGATCGACATGTCCCACATGCCGTTGTGCGAGGCGCCGTCGGTGCCGGTGACACCGGCCCGGTCCAGGACGAAGGTGACGCCGCACCTGTGCAGCGCGACGTCCATCAGGACCTGGTCGAAGGCGCGGTTGAGGAAGGTGGCGTAGACCGCGAAGACCGGGTGGAGGCCGCCGGTGGCGAGGCCCGCCGCGGAGACCGCGCCGTGCTGCTCCGCGATGCCGACGTCGTAGATCCGGTCGGGGAAGGCCTCCTCGAACTTGCCGAGGCCGACGGGCTGGAGCATGGCCGCGGTGATCGCGACGATGTCCTCGCGCTCCTGGCCGAGCTTGACCATCTCCTCGCCGAAGACCGAGGTCCAGTCCAGGCCGGAGGTGGAGATCGGCAGGCCGGTGTCCGGGTGGATCTTGCCGACGGCGTGGAAGCGGTCGGCCTCGTCCTGGAGGGCCGGGGTGTAGCCGCGGCCCTTCTCGGTGAGGCAGTGCACGATGACCGGGCCGCCGAAGCGCTTGGCGCGCTGGAGCGCGGACTCCAGGGCCTCGATGTCATGGCCGTCGATCGGGCCGACGTACTTGAGGCCGAGGTCCTCGAACATGCCCTGCGGGGCGATGAAGTCCTTGAGTCCCTTCTTCGCGCCGTGCAGGGTCTCGTAGAGCGGGCGGCCGACGACGGGCGTGCGCTCCAGGATGTCCTTGCCGCGGGCCAGGAAGCGTTCGTACCCGTCGGTCGTACGGAGGGTGGCGAGGTGGTTGGCCAGGCCGCCGATCGTGGGAGCGTACGAGCGCTCGTTGTCGTTGACCACGATGACGAGCGGGCGGTCCTTGGCGGCGGCGATGTTGTTCAGCGCCTCCCAGGCCATGCCGCCGGTGAGCGCCCCGTCCCCGATGACGGCGACGACGTGGTCGTCCTTCTTCAGGACCTCGTTGGCCTTGGCGAGGCCGTCGGCCCAGCCGAGGACCCCGGAGGCGTGGCTGTTCTCGATGACGTCGTGCTCGGACTCGGCACGGGAGGGGTAGCCGGAGAGGCCGCCCTTCATCTTGAGGCGGGAGAAGTCCTGGCGGCCGGTGAGCAGCTTGTGGACGTAAGCCTGGTGGCCGGTGTCCCAGAGCACCTTGTCGCGGGGCGACTCGAAGACCCGGTGCAGGGCGATCGTGAGCTCCACCACGCCCAGGTTGGGGCCGAGGTGTCCGCCGGTCTTGGACACCGCGTCGACGAGGAACGTACGGATCTCCTCCGCGAGCTGCTCCAGCTCGTCGACGGAGAGCCGGTCCAGGTCGCGCGGTCCCTTGATGCGGGTCAGCAGATCCACCCGTGCCTCCTTGCGTTTGAGCTGATCGAGCGTGCCGATCCGATGAGTCTAATGTTCCGCCCACGACCGTGGGCAGCCGGAGCCTGTGTTCGAATACGGCGGCCGGCGACGCAGAGGTGCCCGGTCCCCCCGTGGGGCACCGGGCACCTGCGCGGACGCGCGGTCAGGCGCGGCCCGCGGTCTTCTGGGTCTTCCGGGTGATGGAGTCGATGACGACCGTGGCCAGGAGCACACCACCGGTGATCATGTACTGGATCGGGGTGGCGATGCCTTCCAGCGACAGTCCGTACTGGATGGAGACGATCACCATGACACCGAGCAGTGCGTTCCAGGTGCGGCCACGGCCGCCGAAGAGGCTGGTGCCGCCGATGACGGCCGCCGCGATGACGTTCATCAGCAGGTCGCCGGTGCCCGAGCCCTGGTTGGCAGCCGCGATCTTGGAGGCCCAGAAGAGGCCGCCGATCGCCGCGAAGGTCCCCGCGATGGAGAAGACGGAGATCCGGATGGCGGTGACGTTGATACCGGCGCGCCGGGAGGCCTCGACGCTGCCGCCGAGCGCGAAGATCTTCCGCCCGTAGGCGGTACGGCGCAGCAGGAAGTCCGTGCCGACCAGGACGATCAGGAAGAGGACCAGGGCGAGCGGCAGACCGCGGTACTGGTTGAACATGTACGCCGCGGCGAAGGCGAACACCGCGAGGACGGCGGTGCGCAGCACGATGTCGGGGATCGGGCGGGCCGGGATGCCGGCGGCCTCACGGCGGCGGCTGTCCAGGAAGGCGGCGGCGAAGTAGCCGATCACCGCGACGGCGGCGAGCCCGTAGGCGGCGGCGACATCGGTGAAGTAGTACGTGGTCAGCTGGCCGACCACGCCGTCGCCGTCCAGGTTGATGGTGCCGGAGTCACCGAGCAGCTGGAGCATGAAGCCGAGCCAGAACAGCAGGCCGGCCAGGGTGACGGCGAAGGCGGGTGCGCCGATCCGGGCGAAGAAGAAACCGTGGATCGCGCCGATCACCGCGCCGCTGACGATGGCGACGACGACGGCCAGCCACTCGTTCATGCCCTGGGTGACGCTGAGCACGGCGACGAGGGCGCCGGAGACACCGGACACGGAGCCGACCGAGAGGTCGATCTCGCCCAGCAGCAGGACGAAGATGATGCCGACGGCCATCATGCCGGTGGCGACCATCGTGGTGGCGATGTCGCTGATGTTCTTCGCGGAGAGGAACTCGGAGTTCATGCTCTGGAAGACGATCGCGATGATCGCGAGACCGAGGACCACCGGGATCGAGCCCAGGTCCCCGCCGCTGATCTTGCGCTTGAACTCGGTGACGTAGCCGGCGAAGCCCTGCTCGCGGATGAGGAGGCGGGGGTCGACGACGGTGGCGGCGCCCTCCGCGGCCTCCGGGTTGCCGACCGGCGGGGCGTCCGCCGCGGCGGAGGTCTTGTCCGGCTGGGTCGCGGACTTGTCGATGGTCACGGGGAAACCTCCGCGTTGCGCGCCGCACGTCGGGTCACGGCGTTGTCCGTGGCGCCCGTGATGGCGGAGATGATCTCTTCCTGGGACGTGGTCTTCACATCGAAGACACCGTTGTTCCGGCCCAGCCGCAGCACGGCGACCTTGTCGGCCACCGCCTTCACGTCGGCCATGTTGTGGCTGATGAGGATGACCGCGTGACCGCGCTCGCGCAGCCGCTCGACCAGGTCGAGGACCTGGGCGGTCTGCTCGACGCCGAGGGCGGCGGTCGGCTCGTCGAGGATGACGAGCTTGGGCTCACCGAGCATCGAGCGGGCGATGGCCACGGTCTGGCGCTGGCCGCCGGAGAGCGAGGCGATCGGGATGCGGACGCTCGGGATGCGGATGGAGAGCGTGGAGAGCAGTTCGCGGGAGCGGCGCTCCATCTCCACCTCGTCCAGGATGCCGAAGCGGCGCAGCTCCCGGCCGAGGTAGAGGTTGCCGACGACGTCGATGTTGTCGCAGAGCGCGAGGTCCTGGTAGACGGTCGCGACACCGAGGTTCTGGGAGTCGTGCGGCTTCTCGATCCGTACCGCCCGGCCCTCCCACTCGATGACTCCCTCATCGATGGGGTGCACTCCGGCGATCGTCTTGACCAGCGTTGATTTCCCGGCGCCGTTGTCGCCCACCAGGGCGACCACCTCGCCGGCGTGGACCTCAAGCTCTACATCGGTGAGTACCTGGACGGCACCGAATCGCTTGGAGACCCCTCGCAACGCCAACACGGGCGTAGCGGTCACGTGAACCATCTCCTTCGCCGCCTGACCGGCGGGGATGCCGCGTCCGGGGGAAGGCGCGGCGGTCGAGCAGAAGAACAGAAATTGGGGGGAAGCGTTCCATCCGGCGCCCCGCCCGGCAGCGGGACGGTTGGTGGGCGGGGCACCGGACAGGCTTCGTGGGGCGCGCGGACCGCTGTGCGGCGGGCGCGCGCGGCAGGGGTGCCGTGGCGCCTTCGCGCGGACGCGGCGGGCCTGGCGCGGGGCGGGGGGGGGGCGGGGGGGGGGGGGGGGGGGGGTGGGGGGGGGGGCGGGGGGGGGGGGGGGGGGGGGGGGGGGGGGGGGGGGCCCCCCCCCCCCCCCCCCCCCCCCGGCCGCGCGGCCTTGCCCCGTGCTGGTGCCGGTGTTGACGGTCTGTCTCCGGAACGGTCTGCTGGGTCAGTGGAGTTGGGGACTGTCATCAGCAGGCTGGTCGTACGCGCGTACGGGCACGGCTTCTATCCTGTGCTGTGCGCGGGTGACCGCAGGGTAACGGGCCATCGGGGGATCGGGTCAGGATGAGCGGCGGCAGGGAACAGCACGACGACGAGCGGCACACGGCCATGGAGGGCATACGCCCCCTCGTGGCCGGTGATCCGGACCGGATCGGGCCCTATCCGCTGCTCGGCCGGCTCGGCGCTGGCGGCATGGGCCGCGTCTATCTGGCGCGTTCGGCGGGGGGCCGTACGGTCGCCGTGAAGGTCGTCCACGAGGAGCACGTCTCCAACGGGGAGTTCCGGGCCCGCTTCCGCCGCGAGATCGAGTCCGCCCGCCGCGTCGGCGGACGCTACACCGCCCCGGTCCTGGACGCCGACCCCGACGCCGACCGCCCGTGGGTGGCCACCGGCTATGTGCCCGGACCCTCCCTGGAACAGGCTGTACGGGAGCACGGACCGCTGCCCGCGGAGTCCGTACACGCCCTGGCCGAGGGGCTGTTGCGGGCGTTGCGCGGCATTCACGCCGCCGGAATCGTGCACCGTGACCTGAAGCCGTCCAACGTCCTGCTCACCGTCGACGGCCCCCGCGTCATCGACTTCGGCATCGCCCGCGCGCTCCAGGTCTCCGTCGAGTCGCTGCTGACCAGCACCGGGATGGTCATCGGCTCACCCGGATTCATGGCGCCCGAGCAGATCCTCGGTGAAGAGACCGGCACGGGGGCGGACGTCTTCGCGCTCGGCTGCGTCCTGATGTACGCGGTTACGGGGCAGCTGCCGTTCGGGAACGGGGCCAGCAACCAGCATGCGGTGATGTACCGGATCGTCGAGTCCGCACCCGACCTCACCGGGGTGGGTGACGCTCCGCTGCGCGAGCTGATCGGCCGCTGCCTGACGAAGAAACCCGCAGAACGCCCTGGTGTGGACGCTCTGTTGGCGGGCATCGGGGCGTCGGGGAGCCCGGGGGCGGCCCTGCGCGGCGGTGCGTGGCTGCCGCCGCGGCTCCTCGCCCGGCTGGCCCGGCAGGCAGCGGTGCTGCTGGACGCGGATGTGCCGAAGGCGGAGGGGGAGGAAGCGTCCGCGGTACCGGGGGCGGCGGAGGCGCCGGGGGCGCGACCGGATGTCGCCACCGCTGACCTGCGGCCGGAGCCGGAGCCGGTGGGTGGGGCTGAAGCCGGGGGCGGGGCCGGGCCCGGGGGTGGGGCGGAAGCGGGGTCCGTGCCGGAGGCTGGGGCGGGGCCCGTACCCGTATCCGTACCGGAGGTTGAGCGGGCGCCGGAGCTGGAGGGCGTACGCGAGCCCGCGGCGAAGGCCGGCTCGGAGCCCGTACGCGGCCCCGGCGCGGAAGGCGTACGCGGGAGCGGGGCCGAGCCCGAGCCGAAGGGCGGCGCCGAGGGGTCCGCGGCCCCGTCCCCGCCCGCCCTCGTGGTCTCCGCGGGGGAGGCCGGGGGCAAGGCCCCGCGTCGCCGTCGGCGTACGTGGGTCGTGGCGGCCGCGGTCCTGGCTGTACTGGCGACCGGCTCCACCGTCGCGTTCCTCCAGCATCGGCCCGGCGGCGGCGCGGACGGCCGTGACACCGGCGCGGCCGCGCCCGCCGGAACAGGCGACGGCCCCTCCGTCCGGCCCTCGGCCACCCCCGCCGACAGTGGCGAGGACGAGGACGAGGACGGGGACGGCAAGGGCAAGGAGAAGGCGGAGGAAGAAGGGGGCGGGGACGGGGACGGCAAGGGCCGGGAGAAGGGAGACGGGGGCGGTGACGCGGGCGCCGGGGAAGCTTCCGGTTCCGGGGGTGCCGTCGCTTCCGGGGGCGGCGGTTCCGGGGCGGGCGGATCGGACGGCTCGGCGGCCTCCTCGTCCGGAGGGAGCGGTTCCGGAGCATCCGGCGGCGGCTCGGTCAGTGGCTCCGGCTCCGGCTCGGGCTCCGGCTCGGGGTCCGGCAGCGGCAGCGGCTCCGGCTCCGGCTCGGGGTCGGGCTCGGGCACCGGCTCCGGGTCCAGTACCGCGCCGAAGCCACCCACCTCGGACCCCGACCCGCCGGCCGAGGACAACCGCGTGCCGCAGCACTTCGTCGGGACCTGGACACGGGCATCCCAGTACGACGCCCTCCAGCCCCACACCGTGGTCATCCGGAGGGCGGCCCCGGGTCAGGTCGCTGTGACCCTGATCGCCGACGTACAGGGGACGGGGCACTGCGAGTACACGGCGAAGCTCACCTCCGTGACCAACGGCGGGCAGCGCATCAACGTCGGTACCGCCTTTGTGGACACGGCGCGCTCCACCGGGATGTGCCGCGACGGCGACCCCTCCTTCTACACCGTCGCCGGCTCCGGCATCCTGCACGACGTCGGCCCCGCCCACGGCAGCGGCTACCGCTACAACCGCGCCTGACCGGCCGCGGCAGAAGCCGGGCCGGCCCGGCGCCCGCGGGCCGGAAGCGCCGAGGAGGTAGCGGGAAGGCGCCGGGAAAGCACCGGGGAGGCGGGAGGTCAGTCCTCCGCCGTCCCCGCGTACCCGGCCCCGAACGCCTCGCCCGGATACGCCGCCCCGAACGCCGAGTGGAACAGGGCCGAGACGTCCTGGCCCGAGAGCCCCTCAGCCCTGGCCCGGTCCATCCATGCGGCCAGGGACGCGCGGAGCGGCGAGTCCGGGGCGGCCTGGGGGCGGGCCAGTGAGCGGGTGATGAACGTGCCAGCCCCCTGGCGCACTTCGGCCAGGCCCGCCCGCTCCAGCTCGCGGTAGGCCTTCAGAGTGGTGTTCGGGTTGACCTTGGTGTCCGCGGCGACCTGCGCGGCGGTGGGCAGCCGGTCGCCCTCCTCCAGGGCCCCCATGCGCAGCGCCTGTTCGACCTGGCGGACGATCTGGAGGTACGTCGCCACCCCGCTGCGCCGGTCGATGCGGAACACGACCACGGACTTCACCTTCCGCTCGATGGTCGACACTTTACGTAGGAGATGCGCACCGCCCCTACAGCGGGCGGGCCGAGACCCGCCACAGGACGAACCCCGTGAGGAGCGCCGTACCGGCGAGCAGGACGCCGGCCGCGGTCCACTGCATCGCCGCCATCTGGTCGTAGTCGAGGTACTCGATGACGTTGTCGACGATCCCGTGCTTCGCGATGCACGCGTTCTGGGCCTCGTCGGTGGCCTCGGCGCAGGTGCCCCAGCCGAAGAGGTCGCCCTTCGCGTTGCCGACCCAGCGGTCCACCTCGTACGACTCGCCGAAGCGGGGCGGGAGTTCGGTGCCCAGCGGGTACGTGAACATCCGGGTGGAGCCGAGCGTGACCCGCAGCTCGTCCCAGACGAACTGGGTGACGACGGTGAGGAGGAACGTGACCACCAGGGCGGGCAGCAGGCGGCGCACCACGACGCCGACGGTGACGCCGAGGGCCGTCGTGAAGAGGAGGAGCGCGGGCAGGACCGGGCCGGTGCTGTCGAAGACCGTGCCCTCGACCCACTTGCTGGAGAAGAAGGCGCGGTGCGGCTGCCACCACCAGGTGAACGCGGTCGAGAGCATCACCCCGCAGACCAGGGCGAGGCCGTAGGCGAAGCCCAGTTTGGCGATCAGCCACTGGCGGCGGGGCACGGACTGGGTGGTGACCAGCTGTGCCGTGCCGTTCTCCTGATCGGCCGAGATCAGCGGGGCGCCGACGAAGAAGGCGAGGATCAACGGCATGCCGCCGAGGAGGGCGGTGATGTAGCCGTACCCCCGGGCGTCCTCGACCGTGTAGATGACCTCCTTCCCGGGCCAGCCGGCCGCGCCCAGTGCCCCGGCCATCTCGTGGCGCTGGTAGACGATCGCGAGCGTGCCGAGCACGGAGAGGCCGAGGACGTAGGCCAGAGCCATGCGGTGCTGGCGTACGACGAGCCAGGGGAGTCCGCGCAACAGGCGGCGTCGGAGGGTGGGTTCGGCGGGCGCCCCGGTGCGGGTGGCGGTGCTCATGCGGCCTGGTTCCCTTCGGTTTCGACGCGGGCGCCCTGGGTGTAGAGCGAGGGTGCGTCCGGGGAGCGGAGGTGGGCGAGCAGGACCTCCTCCAGGGAGGGTTCGGCGCACTCCCAGTCGGCGGGCAGCGGGCCCTTCGGGCGGATCATCGCGTGGAACTGCCTTCCCTGGACGCGGGTTTCGACCACGGTGTGCCGGTCGAGCTCGGACGGCAGGCGGCCGTCTCGGACCACGCCCGTCACCAGGGTGTGGGCGGGGACGAGCGCGTCCGCGTCACCGGCCATCCGGATCCGGCCCTCCGCGACCACCAGCAGGTAGTCGCACATGTCCTCCAGCTCGGTGAGCAGATGCGAGGACATCACCACGGTGATGCCGCGCTCGACGGCCTCCGCCATCAGCAGCGTGCTCATCTCGTCGCGGGCCAGCGGGTCGAGGTCCGCCATCGGCTCGTCGAGGAGCAGCAGGTCGGGGCGCTTGCCGAAGGCGAGGGCGAAGGCCACGCGGGTGCGCTGGCCGCCGGAGAGCGCGCCGATCCGCGTGTCCATCCCGATGGTGCCGGAGCGGACGATCCGCTCGGCCGCCACGCCGTCCCAGCCGGGGTTGAGTTCGGCGCCCATCCGCAGGGTGTCGGCGACGGTGAACCGCTTGAACAGCGGTTTCTCCTGGCCCAGGAAGGCGAACCTCGGGAGCACGGAGGGGTCGTCCACGGGCGTCCCGAAGAGTCTCAACGTCCCCGTGGTCGGGTGGATCTGACGGGTCGCCAGTCCGAGCAGGGTGCTCTTCCCCGCCCCGTTCGGGCCGACCAGCCCGCAGATGCGCCCGGCCGGGATCCGGAAGGAGCAGTCGCGCAGCGCCCAGCCGCCGAAGTAGCGCTTGCCCAGGCCCCGGGCCTCCAGCGCCCAGCTGCCCCGGGTCCCGTTCGTCGTGCTCGTGTCCGCCACGCGCCTCGCCTCGATTCCATTAGTCAATTAATGGAATCATGGTGTTCTGGGGGAATGGCTGTCAAGTGTGCGGGGTGGGCGTGCCCGGAGGGGGCGGGCGGGCAGGCGGCGCAGCCGGGGTGCTGGGGCCGGGCAGGGCAAGGGAGCGGGTGGCCGACTTCGCGAGGAGCGCCGCCGGCGGCGTACGAGCCTCGGCGACCCCGGGGACATGCCGCTCCGGAAGGGCCCCATAACGCGGGAGGAGGGGGTGAACGGGATCTCCTGTGCCCGGTCCGCGCGCCGCTACGGTGTCGGCAGTTCCCTGGTCCGGACCAACCCCCACCGGACCGGACACCCCCCTGAAACAAGGAGAGTTACGTGGAGAACACCCAGCTCCGCAGACGCGTGCTCGCCACCGCCACCGCCACGGTGGCCGTGGGTGCGCTCGTCGTCGCGGGACTCACCGGAGTGGCGTCCGCCGGTCCCGCGTCCTCCGCAGCCCCGGCTGTCTCCGCCGACAGCCTCTCACCCGGACTGCTCGCCGCCATGGAACGCGACCTCGGGCTCGACGCGGACGCCGCCAGGACCCGGATAGCCGGCGAGTACCGCGCCGCCGCCATCGCCACCGGCCTGGAGAAGTCCCTCGGCGCCAGCTACGCCGGGGCCCGGGTCAGCGGGGACGAGGCGGACCTCACCGTCTCCACCACCGATGCCTCCGAGGCCGCGCTCATCACGAGGGCCGGCGCCCGGGCCGAGGTCGTCGGCCACAGCCTGGACCGCCTCGAAGCGGCCAAGGGAGCCCTCGACAAGGCGGCCCAGAGCAAGGCCCCGAAGAACGTGCCCGTCTGGTACGTCGACGTCGAGGCCAACCGGGTCGTCGTGAACGCCACGGACGTCCGGGCCGGTGAGGCGTTCGTGAAGGCCGCGGGCGTCAGCGACCAGCTGGTCACCGTGGCCCGCACCACCGAGCAGCCCCGCGCCCTCGCGGACATCCGCGGTGGTGACGCGTACTACATGGGCGGTGGAGGCCGCTGTTCCGTCGGCTTCTCCGTGACGCGCGGCACCCAGAACGGGTTCGTCACCGCCGGCCACTGCGGCCGGGTGGGCACCACCACCACCGGCGTCAACCAGCAGGCCCAGGGCAGCTTCCAGGGCTCGACCTTCCCGGGCCGTGACTACGCCTGGGTCGCCACCAACGCCAACTGGGTGCCGAAGCCCCTGGTCAACGGGTACGGCCGCGGCGATGTGACCGTCGCCGGCTCCACCCCGTCCGTCGTCGGCGCCTCGGTCTGCCGCTCCGGTTCCACCACCGGCTGGCACTGCGGCACGATCCAGCAGCTCAACACCAGCGTGACCTACCCGGAGGGCACCATCTCCGGCGTGACCCGCACCAGCGTCTGCGCCGAGCCCGGCGACTCCGGAGGCGCGTACATCTCCGGCAGCCAGGCGCAGGGCGTCACCTCCGGCGGCTCCGGCAACTGCCGCTCCGGCGGCACGACGTACTTCCAGCCGCTCCTCCCGGCCCTGCAGGCGTACGGGCTGACGCTCGTCACCAGCGGCGGCGGCACCCCGACCACCCCGCCCACCACCCCGCCGCCCACCGACCAGCCGGGCGGCACCTGGGCGGTCGGCACCTCCTACGCGGTCGGCGCCACGGTGACGTACGGCGGCGCCACCTACCGGTGCCTCCAGGCGCACACGGCCCAGCCCGGCTGGACCCCGGACGTCGTCCCCGCCCTCTGGCAGCGCGTCTGACGGCCTGTCCAGGCCCTGAACCCCGAACGCGCATCCCGGCCCCGACTTCCGGCCCGGGCCCGCGTCCCTGACCTCGGGCGGCGGTGGAACCCACCGCCGCCCGAGCCGGGGTGCGCACGGAACACCCGGCGTCTCCCCACCTCCTGAACCTCTCCGCTCCCCGCACCGAGGACTCCGAGGAAACCGTCATGACCCCACAAATGGACAACGCGACCCCCCACGAGCCGACCGCCTCCGGCACCGACGAGGCGTCCACCGACCGGCGGCGCATCAGCCGCAAGGGTCTTCTGAAGGCCGCGATCGTCGCGAGCGCGGCTCCTCTGCTCGCCGGAGGAGGCGTCGCGCTCGCCCGGGATGCCGCATCGGAGGGAGGGGGCGTCCTGCTCGACCCCACCCCGCAGTGCGACGACGGCGACGACCCGACCCCGCCGCAGATGGAGGGCCCGTACTTCAAGCCCAACTCCCCCCGGCGCACCAGCCTGGTGACACCCGGCACCCCCGGCGTACCGCTCACCGTGAGCGGCTACGTCTTCGGCCGGTCCTGCCGGCCGATCTCCGGGGCGCTGCTCGACTTCTGGCAGGCCGACACCAACGGTGCGTACGACATGGCCCAGTACGCCTTCCGGGGGCACCAGTTCACCGGTGCCGACGGCTCGTTCAGCCTCACCACCATCGTGCCGGGCCTCTACCCGGGCCGTACGCGGCACATCCATGTGAAGGCCCAGGCCCCCGGAGGCCGCGTCCTCACCACGCAGCTGTACTTCCCGGGTGAGCCGCGCAACAACACCGACGCCCTGTACGACCCGAGACTGCTGATGAACGTCCGCAACGTCGGCAGCGGGCGCCAGGGCACCTTCGACTTCGTGCTGAACGTCGCCCAGACGCCGGGCCCGACCGATCCGCCCACCGATCCGCCGGGCGGCACCTGGGCGCCCGGCACGTCCTACCGCGCGGGAGACCGCGTCACCTACGGCGGGGTCGCCTACCGCTGCCGGCAGGCACACCAGTCCATGACGGGCTGGGAGCCGCCGAACGTCCCCGCGCTGTGGGAACGCGGGTAGCGACGGAAGCAGCGGACGCGCACCACCGCCCCGGGGGGGGGGGGGGGGGGGCGGGGGGGGGGGGGGGGGGAAGCGGGGGGGGGGGGGGGGGGGGGGGGGGGGGGGGGAGGGGGCTTCGACCGGCACCCCCCTCGTTCCTAGGCTCGGC